>NZ_JASDDE010000104.1:0-5314 GCF_030407565.1 Pseudoalteromonas sp. APC 3694 | reverse complement strand
TAGACGATGATTATCGCTCAACCCTGTTAGAATCTGGGATTAAAATGCGCTAGCCATGACAAAAAGCCTGCACTTGCAGGCTTTTTTATGTTTAGTGTTTTTTATTGCGATCGAATAATGTCTGTAATGCCCTCTGGCGAAAGTATTTCAATCCAGTAACCATCTGGGTCTTTAATAAAGGCAAGGCCTTTCATTGAGCCACCGTCTGGCTGTTTTACAAACTCCACATCATACTTAGCAAAGCGCTCGCACGCTGCATATACATCAGGCACACTAATACCAATATGGCCAAAGCCTTTTGGTTCTTCATTACCACTGTGATAACCGCTAAAACTGTCGTCGTTTTCAGTGCCCCAGTTATGGGTAAGCTCAATCAGCGCAGGGCGGCGAAACACCCATTGAGTTTTTTCTTTATCATCGCCTTTTGGCATATCTTGCTCATAGCCTAAAAAGTACAAAGTAAATTCCATACCAGGAAAGTCGTACTTACCTAACAACTTCATACCTAATACGTTTTCATAAAATGCCAGCGATGGTTTTGGATCTTTAATACGCAACATAGTTTGCTGCATCACATAGCCCTCAGTGGCTTGTGCAATTTGCTCTGGGGATTCGTTATAGCTAGACATGAGATAATCCTTAATAAAATGACTGAAAAAACCTTAATGGATTTAAAAAGGCAGGGTGTGCGCTCATCATAATAAACAGCAGCAAAAATTAAAACCATCGAGCTAAATTACCAGCCAGTTAGTTGGGTGCTTTGTAAGCGGAAAATGGCATATTTATGGATGCTGTGTATTTATACAGTGTTGGTGTTTTGTCTAATAACATTATTAAAAGTCGTTTTGGTGTATTTTAGCAAGGGGTGTTTTACCACCTACGTAATTACTTGTTTACATAACTTATTTAGTGGAATTATTAAGCAATGTAATATACGCCGTTTTGGGGTGTTATAAACCCCCAAAGTGGTGTTTGATAAGCTGTTAGGCGCTTATTCAATCACGATACATATTAAGGATAATTTATGGCAATGCGATTATTTTTTAAATCAGAACCAACATGGCTTAGTTGATATAATTAAGTTAAACAATATTTTAGCTAACGCTGTTTAAATTTGAATTATTAAGTCACTCTACGAGCATTGTCATATATAAGGTTGTTTACTAAAGTGAAACTATAACCTTATGTAAATTTGAAAGGGGAAATCATGAACCAGTTAACCGAAAAGTCAATTAGTTGTCCTTACTGCGGCGAAACCATAGAAGTATTAATTGATGTGGCTGATATTGATGAGCAATACATAGAAGACTGCCAAGTGTGTTGTAAGCCGATTTCGTTTGTTGTATTTGAAGATAACGACGAACTTAATGTAAATGTATACAGTGAAGATGAAGCGTTTTGAAGGAATCAACAAGGCGAATGACATTACAACCACTTAATAATACGCATATTATCGAGCTAATGAGTTGGTTTGATGATCAACATGACATAACTCAATGGGCTGGCCTTACTTTAGGTACCCATTTACGTCGCAGACTTTTATTGAAGACTTAAACCTTGATGTCTCGACTTCTTTTGTATTGGTTGGACAACAAAACGTATTACTCGCTTTTGGGCAATATTATCAACAAAAAAACAAATGTCATTTGGCGCGTTTAATAGTAAACCCTATACGAAGGGGGGAGGGAATTGCAGCCACCCTAATTAAAGCATTATGTAAACATGGGCAATTAAACTTAAATGTTAATGATTGCTCATTGTTTGTTTATAAAAACAACCTAGCAGCAGTATCGGCTTATAAAAAGCTAGGCTTTAAAGTTGCTGCTAATACCCCAGAAAATCAAAGCTTAAGCCCATTACCAGAAAACTGTGTACATATGGTTAAGTGATAAATTTTGTTTAATTTAGCTATTTTGCTGTTCACGCGCTAATTGGTTAGGCAGCAACTGCTCTACAATTTCTCTCGCTGGTAAGGTGTAACGTACACCATCAAACATAACCGACGTAAACTCGTTAATATTAGTAATGCCGGTAAGGGTCCAACCTTCACCACGTTTTGGGCAGTAAACAGTAGTAGTTGGTTGTATTACTTTAAAATTGTCGCTCATAGTTTATCTCAATTAATGCTTGTGAATACGGTATGGTAAGTTAATAATGACGCTCTATAAAGTGCTATTTAAAGCGCGTTTACTTTATTTGGCGTAGGCATGTTTAAAACTATAAAATTACCCCGCGTTACCTTACGTTTAATTACCCACAAACACGGCGCAGCGCTATTAACAATTTTAAATAATCCACTCGTTTATGAGTTTAACGATTATAAAACCCCGCTAAATAAACAGCATATTAAGCAGTTAATTCAAGATGATATCTCGAGTTATTACCAAGGTGAAGGGGTTCGGCTTGCGATTGAACATAATATATCTGGCGACCTAATTGGTACCTGTGGTTTATATAACATAAATAGCCAAACTCAAAGTGCTTATTTGGGCTTCGAACTCGATCCTTTTTATTGGCAGCAAGGCTTAATGCAAGAAATACTTAAAGGCTTTGTCAGTGAAGTGCATAGCTCTTTAAACATTGAGCACTTATATGCAGAAATTCATGGTAAAAACGTACGCTGTTATAACTTGCTTACTAAAATTGGCTTTGTATTTAAGCAGCAACTTAATAACGGTGTATGGCATAAGCAATTAACTAAAATGGGTGGCGCATGAGAATTAAAAAAGCGATTATTTTAAATGTATTGTTTACTGTTAGTGTATTTGGGTTTGCAATAACTGGGTTTAGTTATTATCAAAATATTGTTTCAGACTTTGTTGATGTAACCTTAGATTCGAAAGTGCTTAATGAGTCTCGTAAGGTATTTATAAGATTACCCGATGATTTTGACAAAAATAAAGCGTATCCACTTATTATAAAAACAGATGGTAATTTTAATTTAGCTAATTGGGATAAGGCACTAAAAGCATTAAATACTGAAAGCATATTAAATGAGGCTATTTTAGTTGCTATACCTAATCAGTTTTTTATCGATACTCGAAATCGTGATTTAGTACCACCTTATGCAAGGAAAGACGTTAATACAAATCCTCGGCCTAAACATGAAACTTCGCCCGAAATTTTTGGTAAAGCTGATTTGTTTTTAGCTTTTATAGAGCTTTTGCGGGGCTAAACGTGTCGCTACCTGTGTTAAAAAACTTTCATTTAGAACAACTAAATAGCGAATTATTTGCCTAGCTATCAACTCGTTTTTCCAGCCTCAAAATAGACCACTTAATTAAGCGAATTGGTATTACTTATTTAGAGGCTAACTTACAGGTTAACTGAAAATCGTATATTAACGGGATTTTCGGCAGGGGGCAGTTTTACTTTATATACGCTGCATACCAAACCAATGCTATTTAATGGTTATTTTGCATTTAGTCCTGCGGCTTGGTACGACGATATGACTGTAGTAAATCATCTTAATACCTTTTTACAAGTTCAAACACAGAGCTACTATAGACCCACCTTATTATATTTTACTGTTGGCGGGGCTGAGCATAAATTAATGCTTGAGGCGTATAATAACTTAGAGCAAAGTTTAGTAAGCCATACTAGTAACTGGTTAGGCTGGAGGAGTAAAGTAAACCCTGATGCAAAGCATAATGATAATCCAGCTTTGAGTATTACGGGGGCTTTAATGGCCTATGATGAATTTATTAATTAAGAATATTGCTAAACTTTAATTAAGAGCAGCACTAGCAAAAAGGCTTAACTGTACATATATACAGTTAAGCCTTTTTGCTATAAATTACCTTATTTTATGGTGTAAATGGCTGGCTGGTGGATGTAAGGTAATACATAAAAGAACACATCATACTGAACAGTGTTTAAATGTAATCTTAGCAATGGGGTAATATAAATTATCAATTTAGTCATAAGTGGAGTGGTGGGTTTATAACGCTTATTGAGTTTGGCTATCTGGGTCGTTAATTAAAGAATTTAAATAACAAAAAAGGTTGGCGGTGCTTTATTTATATCAGCACCGGTCTATACGTTTAGGACTTAATTACAAAAGCGCTATTTTATTACTTAACTGTCTAAGCATATTTTCAGCATTAGGTAAGGGATCGTTTAACCCATCGATTAAGGTCATAAAATAACAGTCCATCATTACGCTTGCTTTTGTTTCATCAAACTTCGGTTGTTCACTAAAAAGCAGTTGTTTAAATTCATCCATCTGCGCTTTAAATAAAGACGTTCTCCAAATGATGTCGCTAATTAATAGCTTACTAAATTCACTATTTTCACAATAAAAAGAATAAAGCGGATGAGCGTAGTGACGTAACTTTAATCGAGGGGAGTGCTGCGTATCTAACTGCTTTGCTTGGTTAATAATAACGGCTATTTGTTGTTGCATACCGGCCATCAATAAATCAATTTTATTTTCAAAATGACTAAACACTGTACCTACAGCAACATTGGCTGCAACCGCTATTTCTCTTGTTGATGTGTGATCGTAACCTTGCAACAAAAATAATTCCCATGCTGAAGCTAAAATTTTATCGCGTGTCTTTTCTTTTTTACTCATTATATTTCAATGCTTTACTTGTTTGTTAAATAAAAGGGTTAAATCATTATTTGATTAATTGAGTGCGCTCAATTAATATTTTGAGCACACTCATTTTTATAAGGATGTTACATGAAGTTTATCAAACGTGTTATTGGTTATGTACTTTTTATTCCACTAATTTATTTTTATTCTTATTTGCTAGGGCCAATATTAAAAGCAGTTTTAGTCCCAGGAGGGGTTGCTTTTTTATGGCTTATTCTAGGGCCAACAGAGGGGACGCGTGCGTTAAAAAAAGCATTTAAGAAAAAATAGCTCAAGCTTCAACTAAACAAATCGAAAAAAAGCCCTGCTATTTTGCAGGGCTTTAAGTTTTTTTAAGCTTGAAAGCTCAACTGATATTAAAGAACGTATCTAAAACCAAAAGCAATACCGTCATCTTCAGATTGCTCCATTAGCGCTTGCTGCTGTTTATTATTACTTTCAAAATCACCAAAGTCTTTACGTGCTTCTACATAAAGTTGTGTGTCTTGGTCAATTAAGTAATGCACACCAATAACTGCAAACTGACGCTTAAATACATCGTTAGGATCGGCATTAAAGTTTGGTTGAATTACGTAGTCATCACCTGCATCAAATAAGTTATAGGCAATAAATGGTCTAAAATCGTTATCAAAGCGATACGACACAAATGTTTCAATACCAATTGCATATTCTCTCCAGCTTTGATCACCCAATTGCATTAACTTTGATCGCTTA
>NZ_JASDDE010000103.1:0-5488 GCF_030407565.1 Pseudoalteromonas sp. APC 3694 | reverse complement strand
AGGTGATCGGCTTAGATAGTATTAGGTGATCGCGATGCATGAGAATATGCACAAGCCACGCTAAACCGTCATGAAACAGAAAAATACCGCGTTTATATACAAATTTACTGTTACCTAAAATAACGCCGGTTATAAATACAGCTAAAAAGCCACTGCCGCCAAGCGTTGCAGAAAGGCCAAAAGAAAGCAGCCCAAATGCGGTTACCATTACTAAATACAAACCTGATGCATTTAATTTTATTCGATTAATAAACCACACCGACACCTTACCAATTAAAAACCCACAAACGGCGCCTACGCCCATTTGCTGGGCAAATAACTGCAGTAAACCCAGCCCTATTGGCATGTCGTTCACTAGCATTTCGAGCAAACCAACCGTTAAAAAAATAGCCATTGGGTCGTTCGAGGCACTTTCTATTTCAAGGGTTGATTTAAGCTTTTTATTTAGGTGAATACCGGCGCTACGTAAAAGTGCAAATACGGCTGCGGCATCTGTAGAGCCCACAATCGCGCCCAGCAAAACGCCTTGTAATACGGGTAAGTCTAAAATATAAGTGGCGACAAGGCCGGTAATTACAGCCGTTAAAAGCACCCCGACCGTTGCTAAAGCCGAAGCAGGTTTCCACACTTGTTTAATTGAACTGGTTGGCGTTTGTAGCCCACCATCAAATAGAATAATAGCCAGTGCTAGCGTGCCCAGAGCATGCGCAGCCTCTGCGTTATCGAATGATATGCCGGCAATACCGTCTTCACCTGCAAGCATGCCCACCAGTAAAAATAGCACCAGCACGGGTAAGCCAACGCGCGCAGATAGCTTGCTCGAGATAACCCCTAGTAAAATTAAAATGGCACTAACAAGAATGATATTATCTATTACAAACATAGTGTGAGTTTTCTGCCTTGTATAAGTTAAAAAGTAAGAATTTATAGCTATTAAAAAGCTTAAAGCTCATGCCATACAATAACCTAAAAAATATAAATACGGGTACTTAACTGCATATTTAAAACAAAAAAGCCTGCGATTAAGCAGGCCTTTGAGTATTTAAACGAGCAAATTTTATAACACTATTATGCTTGTTACTAAGTACGCTATAAACGTCAGTGCGCCGCCAAATAACGCATACGGTAGCTGCGTTTTAACGTGGGTGAGTAAGTCACACCCCGAAGCGAGTGCCGATACAGCGCTGGTGTCGGATATAGGGGAGCAGTGATCGCCAAATATGCCGCCGCCTAAAATAGCGCCTACAACCAGTGAAGGTGGCAAACCGAGTGCTTGAATAAGCGGTACACCAATAGGAATAAGTATGGCAAATGTGCCCCACGAGGTACCCGTAGTAAACGACATAACCGCGCCGGTTAAAAACAGCACTGGTACAATTAAGTAAATAGGTAGGTAATCGCCCACTAGCGATGCGACAAATACGCCCGTGCCTAGCTCTTTTAAGCTTGCGCCCAGTGTAAGTGAAAGCAGTACAATACTCACCAGCGGTAATAACTCGCCCATGCCTTTAAAGCCGGTATCTACTAATTGATGGTGAGTAAATTGGCGCGAGCTAATCATTAAAACATATGCAACCACAATGGCTAATACCGTTGCGTATAAAACCGATTTAGAGCCGCTGCCTTCTGCAAGTACGCCGTTGCCGGTGTAAAACATAAAGCCGACCATGCTAATAATTAGCGTTAGCAGTGGCACTAGCATAAAGCGCGCTTTAGAGCCCTTTACTTCTTCTTTTAGTTCGGTTTTTTGTAACTCTAGTTTTTGTTCAGCCACTTTCATTGGGCCGTGTACTTTATCAAAGGCAATGGTATAAAAAACAATAACCAAGGTGATTATGGCGTAAAAGTTATAGCCTACGCTGCCCCATAAAATAGATACCGCCGACTCGCCTAATTCGTAATTACCTAACAAGCCCAGTACGAATGCACCCCAGCCGTTTAGTAATATTAAAATACACACAGGGGCGCTGGTGCTATCGATTATGTAGGCTAAACGCGCGCGGCTCATTTTAAACTTGTCGAACAAGCCACGCGATACAATACCTGAGGTTAATACGCTGAGGTTTGACTCTATAAATACCGCGATGCCGGTAAACATGGTTAAAAAGCCAACTTGGCGCTTACTTTTTGCAATGCCTTTATTCATAAGCATATTAACGGTAGCAGCAACACCGCCAGACTCGCGAATATAGGCCAGTAATGCGCCTATTAAAATACTAAATATGAGTATACGGGTATTACCTGGCGAGCTTGCTACCGAAATAATGCGCTCTATGGTATTTAAAAATGTATTAAATACGCTATTTCCTTCGCCCTGAATGGCCAGTAAGAACTCTGATGAAGCCACTGCCACCAAAAGCGCCATAATCACTTCTTTACGCCAAAACACGATAGCAATGGCAATCAGTGGCGGTAAAATAGAATACCAATGCATAAACAAACCTTATTTATTTTTATAATGACGACGCTTTACTTAACTTAATAGATATAAGCACTTAAGTCACTTACTAACGCTTATTGATTTAATAATGCCTCATAAACAAGCGACACAATAGAGCCGTATTGCGCTGTTTCAAAATTTTTCCCTACAAATTGATAGCGCTTTTCAGTGCCTTTAATAGGAGTATGCCGCGCATTAGTGAGTAAAATAATGGCCAAATCGTAAGCCGGATCAATCACGGTGACTGTGCCTGTCCACCCCGTGTGGCCATAGGCCTGAGCGCTGGCATAAGGGCCAAAGTGCCAGCGCCTTGTTTGGTTATTACCCGCAAGACGAAAGCCTAACCCGTAGGTTTCATCACTGCTTTGTGGCGTTAAAAATTGCGCTAAGCTACTGGCGTTAAAAATTTGCGTATCGCCGTAACCGCCTTTGTTAAGTAGCACTTGGCACAGCACAGCTAAATCGGGGGCGTTACTAAATAATCCTGCATGACCTGCAACACCGTCAAGCGAATAATAAGCACGTTCGTCATGCACCTGCCCTTGCAGTACATTGGTGCGAATATTATCAAAATAAATACGGCCATCGCGGGTATTTCCACTTAGCTCCGTGGCAGCAAACTGCTGACGATTAAAACCTTTTTTAAGCGGATTAAATAAGGTGTTATTGAGTTTTAAAGGCGCGTAAATATGCTGCTCTAGGTATTCATCGAGTGGTTGGCCGCTAATTCGCTCAATTAAAACACCTAAAATCATGTAATCAATATCAGAATAAACATGCGGCGCTGTAGGTTCAGCGGTTAATGGCACGCTTGTTAATAATAGCTGTTTAGTGGTTTCGCTTGTTTGTGAGAAAAACGCATCGCCGTAAGCGGTGTCTTTTCGATGAAAGTCAAACACTGGCGGATAACCGGCACTATGAGTTAGTAAATCTTTTACTTGGCGGTGCTCTCGGCCATTACCCTGATACTCTTTTAGGTATGAATGCACCGTATGATTTATGTTTAACTGCCCCTCGCTGACCAACTTCATTAATGCAAAGTTAGTAGCAAATATTTTAGTATTTGAGGCTAAGTCAAATAAGGTATTGGTTTGCATAGGCTCTGGGCGCAGAAGCATTAAATCACTTTGCTGATATTGTTTTGCATCGCCATACGCAGTTAATTTTAATACCTTACCCGCTTTAACAACCGCTAATACCGCTCCTGGAAAGCCTGCTTTTATATCGTTTTCAATTAAGGTATCAACTTGGCTAAAGTCGATTTCTTTTGTGGCGCTATTTTCTAAGGTAGCAAATGCAAAGCGCAGGGTTAAACTGCCGCCAGCAGGTTGAATGTTCTCTACCTTAAAGGTGTTCACGCCGTTATGCGTATAGTGCCCTAAATTAAAGTCGTACTCGGTGTTAGCGCGTAAAGGCTCATTAAGTGAGAGCTTTTTATTATTGATGTATATATCGGCGCTAACCGCACTGACATTTTGTAGCAATAGTTGTCCATGGCCCCGGTAGGCTTTAAAAGTGCCGCGGTTATTTACATATTCTCTGCTGCTAGGATTTGGCTCAGGAAAGGTAGCAATCACCTGCGCATTAGCTAACGCGTTGATATGATTAACCGTTAAAGGGCGCTCTGATTTAATTGCTGTAGAGCGACTACAGCCCGCAATAATAATGCTCAGCAGCAATATAACTACTTTATAGTACGTTTTATTATTTATCATTTTTAAAGCCCAATGCACGCATCCCTTTTATTAATACAGCAAATAAGGCGCTCTTTGCTGTTTAAACTGTTTTAGCCCGGCTTGCCAACTTTGTTTGATTTCCTCAGCTGATCGCCCCGCTTCTATGGCAAGCCTGAGCTGATCAGTTCCTGCGAGTTTATCCATAAAGTCGGCACGTTCAAAAAACGGCTGTTTAGCCTGAGTCAGTTGCTGGTAAGCATTAATTAAATAATTTAAGTTTAAGCCAGTGGTATCACTATGGCGTAAATCAATCCCTTTCACCATCTGGTTTTTAAACTTTGGATTAAGCGCTGCGCCTTTTATTGAACGCGGGGTAAAGCTAAAGTCCCCAAGTGCTACTGGTGAATAACCTATGACCTGAAAGGCAAAATCAGTTCCTCTACCTATGCTAACAGGGGTTGCTTCAAAAAAGCACAAAGACGGATACAGCGCTATTGATTGATCGTTGGGTAAATTAGGGCTTGGTTTTACCGGCAAGCTATAACGACTGGTGCGGGTGTAATGAGCAACACTGATCACGCTCAGTTGTAAATTAGCCGCTTGATTGATCCAGCCCTCGCCTTTGATCATTTTAGCCAGCTCGCCTACCGTCATACCATGCAGTACAGGGATTGGGTGCATACCCACAAACGATTTAAACTTCGGTTCTAAAATTGGCCCGTCAATGTGGCTAATATTAGGATTTGGCCTATCGAGTACTATAAATTCAACCCCCTGCTCGGCCGCGGCTTCCATCATGTAATGCATAGAGCTTATGTAGGTATAAAAGCGTACGCCCACGTCTTGAATATCAAAAATAATTACATCTACATTTTGCAATGACTCGGGGGTTGGCTTTTTGTTTTTACCGTAAATAGAAATAAGCGCAATACCAGTTTTGCTATCAACGGCGTTTTGTATATGAGCACCGGCATCGTGATCGCCTCGAAAGCCATGCTCAGGTGCAAAAATTTTAGTGATGTTGATGTTTTTAGCCAGCAAGCTATCAACTAAATGCGTTTGCCCCACTACAGAGGTTTGGTTAACCACCAGCCCTACACGTTTGTTTTTTAATTGGGGTGCATACAAAGCAAATTGCTCTGCACCAACGGCGATTGCATGTTTAGCCTCATTTGCATGTGTAGCAACGGTAAAAAGTGCACTTAGTATAAAAAAGAAGATAAAAAACACGGTTTTAAACATACAGCAAGATCCTTTTAAACAAGACGTTTAAAATAACACAGCTAAGTTTAAAGAGCAGCTTAGGTTTTAAGAATTAGCGGTCAGCGGTCAGCGGTCAGCGGTCAGCGGTCAGCGGTCAGCGGTCAGCGGT
>NZ_JASDDE010000102.1:0-5630 GCF_030407565.1 Pseudoalteromonas sp. APC 3694 | reverse complement strand
GTTAGCGCTGAAAATAGCTGCTTGAGATAGATTTATTATCCAGAGTTCAGGTTATCTAGCTTCTTACGATTTATTTCCCTCGAACAGGCTACATATGGTTCTTCAATGGCTTAATTCCAAAGTTCATCCGCACGCATTAAAGTGTCTTTGGAGTTTTTGTGTAAATGTGATGGATTTTATTGGCATTAAGATACTTATCTATACTGATAGTATCATTTAGTATTTTAATTATAGCCAATTCGCCCTAATTAAATTTGATGTCACAAATGCGACCTTAAGTTTCTCTCTTGGCTTTTGGCTCACACTCGATATTCATATATGCTTCCAGATTATAAGCCTAATTCAAACTTGAATATTTTGATTAACTGTAAGCTATCCGTCGTTTTTTTAAGAGGTGCACAAAAAAGCAATCAAAATGATTTCATCATATTGATTGCTCCTTTTTTCTATTTCGGCTAATGTACTGTGATTAAAACTTGGTTTTATTAGACTATGAAGCTAGAAAATTTGACCCATTCACAACGCGAGCGCCTTGCTTTTATTGACTTTAGCCTTGAGTTTTTTGGTCAAATAGCAAGAGCCGACCTTATCCAAAAATTTAAAACTGGTTTAGCGTCGTGTACGCGCGACTTAGCGCTATATAAAGAATTAGCACCAGGCAATGCGGTGCTTATGCACGAGAATAAGCGCTATATTCGCTCAGAGGGCTTCAGAGCCGTTTTTAATCATAACCCTGAATTTGTGCTTAATACATTAGCAAAAGGCTTTGGTGATGGCTTCTCGGTGCCACAAGAACGCTCTGAGGTATGTTTTGACGCAATTCGATTAGTTCACCCTAAGCCGAACGTTGTTTCGGCTATCGTAAGAGCAATCTATACACACTCTGCAATTAAGTGCCAGTATGAGTCGCTAACCAGTGGCACAACTCAACGAGAGCTAGTACCTCATGCCATTGTTAATAATGGGCACCGCTGGCATGTGCGCGCTTACGATCGAAAAAGCGGTGAGTTTAGAGACTTTGTCTGCACACGATTTGAGCGCGTCGAATTAATTACAGAAACACCAAAAAATAATGAATTAGCTGATAGAGACACAGCATGGAATACCTTATGTGAATTGCAATTAGTACCACACCCAAAGCTCATTCATAGCAGAGCAATTGAAATGGATTATGGCATGATTGATGGCGTACTCACACTAAAAGTCAGAGCAGCATTAGCAGAGTATTTACTCCGACAGTGGAATGTTGATTGCACTAATGAGGCAACATTAACTAGTGGTGAGTACCAATTACATTTAAAAAATAAAAATAGCTTGGTTGATTTAATCGACTTTTCTATAGCGCCAAGTCAATAACACATTGCAATATACAGCTTAAAGCCATTGTCGATCATGCACTTGAAAGCATTGACTGATACAAATCAGATTGAACAAATTAATAACAAGGACTAAAAAATATGACCACAACCAACCAAATCAATCAGGACGATATTAACAAAGCGGTGTGGAACGCCTGCGACACCTTTCGCGGTGTGATAAGTGCCGATACCTATAAAGACTTCATCCTCACTATGCTGTTTTTAAAATACATCTCTGATGTATACAAAGACGAATACAACAAGCTGATTACTCAGTATGGTGATAACCCAGACCTAATTCACGCCATGATGTCGAAGCAGCGCTTTGTATTACCCGAAGGCGCGAGCTTTTGGGATTTATACGAAAAACGCTACGAAGCAGGTAACGGCGAACGTATTGATAAAGCCCTGCATGCATTAGAAGAAGCTAACGGCAGTAAGCTTAAAAACGTATTCCAAGACATCAGCTTTAACACTGACCGCTTAGGCCAAGAAAAACAAAAAAACGATTTACTACGCCACTTACTAGAAGACTTTGGTAAAGACATTTTAAACCTAAGCACAGAGCGTGTAGGCAGCTTAGATATTATCGGTAACGCCTATGAATACCTTATTAAACACTTTGCCGCTGGCAGTGGCGCGACCGCTGGTGAATACTACACCCCGCCTGAGGTCTCAACTCTTTTGGCAACCGTTTTAGAGCCAGTCGAGGGCGACCAAATATGTGACCCGTGTACAGGCAGTGGCTCACTGCTACTTAAATGTGGCGCTATGGTGCGCAAAAACTCTGGCTCTAAAAAATACGCTTTATTTGGGCAAGAAGCGATAGGTTCAACATGGGCACTCGCCAAAATGAACATGTTCCTACACGGTGAAGACAACCACCGCATTGAATGGGGCGACACCATTCGTAACCCACTGCTACTTGATAAAGACGGCAACGGCTTATTGCACTTTGATGTCGTAACCGCCAACCCGCCGTTTAGTTTGGATAAGTGGGGGCATGATGATGCCAGCAACGACCCTTATGGGCGCTTTAGACGTGGTATTCCACCAAAAACCAAAGGCGACTATGCGTTTATCAGCCACATGATTGAAACGCTAAAACCCGAAACAGGTCGCATGGGTGTGGTCGTGCCGCATGGTGTGTTATTTAGAGCATCAAGCGAAGGCAAAATCCGCCAACAACTAATTGAAGAAAACTTGCTCGATACCGTGATTGGTTTACCAGAAAAGTTGTTCTTTGGCACAGGTATTCCAGCCGCCATCTTGATATTCAAAAAACACAAGACCGACAAAAACGTATTGTTTATTAATGCCAGTCGTGAGTTTAAGTCAGGCAAAAACCAAAACCAGTTAACGGCAGACAACATTCAAAAAGTTATCGACACCTACAAGGCTCGTGAAAGCGTTGATAAATACGCCTACCTAGCCAGTTTTGATGAGATCAAAGAGAACGACTTTAACCTAAACATCCCTCGTTACGTTGATACCTTTGAAGAAGAAGCTGAAATTGATTTAGTGGCAGTACGCACAGAGCGTGTCCAGTTACAAAGCGAGTTAAAAACACTGGAAGCGGAAATGGAAGGCTATTTAAAGGAGCTGGGTTATGGTGCCTAATGGAATGAAAAGTCGGGAGGAAAATCATGGGTGAATTTGAACAAACCCGCTTAGGGAATTTATGTGACTTTACACAAGGTGTACAAATAGCTGATAAAGATACTATCAAACAGCCGCAAGATGGATATGTCAGATATATCTATATTAGAGATTTATTCACAGACAAGTTTCCCGTTTATGTGAAGGATGTATATCCAAATAAGCTATTACTCAGTGGTGATATTGTAATGGTTAATACTGGAAACACATCGGGTAGCGTTTATCAGGCGAAGGAAGGTGTATTGTGTAACAATGCATTTAAAATAGCAGTTAAAAGCTCAAAACTTAATAAGTTAGACAAAGGGTTCCTTTGGGTATATCTAAACAGTGACGCTCGTGAGCGAATGCTTAAAAGGCTATTCAATCCGGCAGGACAACCTCACGTTGGACATAAGAATGTTGCTAGATTGGATATATCACTTCCACCACTCCCAGAACAACGCAAAATCGCCAAAATCCTATCTACGTGGGATAAAGCGATTAGCACCACTGAGCGCCTAATCGACAACAGCAAACAGCAGAAAAAAGCCCTAATGCAACAACTGCTCACGGGCGCTCATACCCAAAGAAAGCGCCTACTTGATGATTCAGGTAAACCGTTTGAGGGAGAGTGGGAAGAAGTTAAGTTGGCTGATGTCGTTGAATTTAATAACGGTAAAGGTCACGAAAAGCATATTGTTGAAGATGGCAAATACTTAGTCGTAAATTCTAAATATATTTCATCTGATGGACTCGTGAAAAAAACTACTGACTCCGCCTTTTGCTTAGCTAATGTGGGAGATGTTTTAATGGTCATGAGTGATGTGCCAAATGGAAAGGCTATTGCAAAATGTTTGTACGTGGATACTTCTGAAAAATTCACTGTAAATCAGCGTGTTGCTAGATTTCGTCCAAAATCAATCAACTCAATCTTTTTATATTACACCTTAAACAGAAATAGCTATTACTTACAATTTGACGATGGTGTAAAACAAACAAATCTTCGCAAAGATGAGGTGTTGGATTGTCCAGTTTTTAGACCAAGTGATGAAGAGCAACAAAAAATTGCCTCTGTATTAGTTAATGCAGACCAAGAAATCGAGTTATTAGAACAACAACTCGCAGACCTAAAACAAGAGAAAAAAGCGCTGATGCAGCAACTATTAACAGGCAAGCGCAGAGTAAAAGTGGATGATAAGGAGGTCGCGTGATCACGCAAAAGCGACCTCGCACTATTCAAATCTTTTTGCCTACGGGCGACCCTGCGGGTATTCGCATTGCTGAGACAAATTAACACAGCCCGATAATTGCAGGTAGGCAGCTAGTTAGCGTGAACTAGCTATAAAAAGGAGTATATAGACCTATGACAGATGAACTCATTCTTTACACCACTGATGATGGGCAGTCGCAGTTTGTGCTACGCACGCTGGATGGTAATGTGTGGCTTACACAACTTGAAATAGCGCAGCTATATCAAACCAGTAAGCAAAATATTAGCAAGCACGTAAAAAGCGTATTAACAGAGAATGAGCTGTCTGAGGCCGCAGTTGTCAACTCTAAGTTTACAACTGCGGCAGATGGTAAAGAGTACCTTACCCAGCTGTATGCACTGCCAATGATTATTGCTGTAGGTTACCGTGTTCGCTCAACCCGAGGCACGCAATTTAGGCAATGGGCAACTCGCACCTTAAGCGAGTATTTAAGCAAAGGGTTTGCGATGGATGATGAGCGACTTAAAGACCCCAAATGGGATTATTTTGATGAGTTGCTTAAACGTATTCGCGACATACGTTCGTCAGAAAAGCGCTTTTATCAGAAAGTGCGTGATTTATTTGCTTTATCTGACGATTATCGTGCCAATGAAAAAGACACCGGTTTATTGTTTGCTGAGGTGCAAAATAAACTATTTTACGCCGCCACCGGGTTTACGGCCGCAGAGTTAGTGATAGAGCGAGCAAACCCTGATCTGCCAAATATGAACCTGACCAATTTTTCGGGCAATCGTGTGCGTAAAGCCGATGTGGTAATAGCTAAAAATTACCTGCAAGCCGATGAGCTAGATAAGCTTAACCGATTAGTTAATATGTTTTTAGAATTTGCCGAGTTAAGAGCAAAAAACAAACAGCGTTTAACGCTTGAGAACTGGCGACAGTATGTAGACAACTTTATAACGTTTAACGAACAAGCTTTACTGGCCAATGCAGGCAAAGTGAGCCGTACACATATGGAAGAAATAGCAAAACAGCGCTATGAGCAGTTTGACAACCATCGTAAATTAGAAGAAGCAACACGCGAAGATGAGCGCGAACTGCAAGCATTAGAACAATTACAACAACGCTTACAGCAACAACAAAGGAACAAGGATGACCATGCCAAATAAGGTTAAAAGCAGTGTTAAATTTCAAGAAGAGTTTAGCGCAAAAATTCCTGCGCTAACGTTGCTGATTAACTTAGGCTATACGTTTATTCCACCGAGTGAGTGTGAAGCTCTTCGCGGGAACACGTTAGCAGGTAACAAAAAAAGTACCCATCAGGTGGTGTTGTTACCTGTGATGCGTGCCTTTTTAGCCAAACAGACGTTTTCGTTTGCAGGTAAGCAGCATACGCTCTCAGAAGCGGCCATTGATAAGGTAA
>NZ_JASDDE010000101.1:0-5637 GCF_030407565.1 Pseudoalteromonas sp. APC 3694 | reverse complement strand
GGTAAAGTGGCCTGACTTAAACAAACTGGTCTCCGATGAACTCGGGGCGATTCAGTTGAAATTAAAATGTTATTTATTACTCATTAGCTAATGGCTGCTTTCATTCAAGTAGTCAGTAGTTACTACTTAATACATTGCATTTAAGGTAAATTTGAAAACAAACTCAATTGGCTATTTTATAATTTTTAATTGCTTAAAAATGCCAACAATTAACAACGCACTTTTTATTTAAGGTAAACCAGATGATCAAAACACCTTGTTTTACTCAATTTAATTTGATTAGTATCATGTTTCTATTTTTATTAGCCGGTTGCTCAGAAAGTGAAGTCAGCACGCAAAAACAAAACGAACCACGTGCGGTTAAACTAATAACCATAGGTGATGAGTCGCAATCAAAAACGCTCACCTACCCAGCCACTATCGACACTATAAAGAGCTCAAAGCTTGCTTTTCAAGTTAGCGGAAAGCTAGAAACGCTTAACGTTATTGCCGCACAAAACGTAAAAAAAGGCGATGTAATAGCCGTATTGGAACAACGAAACTTTATTAATGAGGTTAAGTCGAGCAAAATTCAGTTTGAAACCGCCGACAATGATTACCAACGTGGTTTAAAGCTCGCTAAAGATGGGGTTATTTCACAACGAGATATAGAGCAACTAAAATCTAAAAAAGAAGTAGCTGAATCACAATATGACTCGGCGCAAAAAGCACTATCTGACAGTAAAATTATAGCGCCTTACGATGCCATTGTTGCTGAGGTGCCAGTAAAGCAGCTTGAAAACATAAGCGCAGGTCAACATGTTGTTACTTTATTTGGTAAAGGCGAAATGGAAGCGGTGGTAAATATTCCCGCGTCTATTGTGGCCACGGTTGACTCTAAGCAAAACAATGTAGCGTCAGTTATTTTACAAGATGTATCGACTCCCCCCATTCCAGCAACATTTAGACGTGCCAATTTAGAAGCTGACTCTGCGAGTCAAACTTTTGAAGTGCGATTTGCATTTGCTGTACCAAATAACCTTAATATATTGCCAGGTATGAATGCCAGTTTAAAACTTACACGTGAAGCCAGCTCAGCATCCACTCGTTTATTAGTGCCAACCTTTGCTATTTTTGAACAAAATGGTGAACACTTTGTATGGACGGTTGACGCTCAAACTATGCAAGCTTCTAAAACTCCCGTTACTATTGAAAATGGCATTGGAGAACAACTCATCGTCACTGACGGTTTAAGTGCTGGCGATGTAATTGTTGGTGCAGGTGCAAACTATGTAACTGAGGGTATGAAAGTACGTCCTTGGACTAAAGCATAGGAGCGCGGTAATGGATTTAGCAAAATGGACAATCAATAATAAATTAATTAGCACCATACTCATTATTTTAACTCTAGGGTTTGGTTTTTCATCCTATAAAAATATGGCGCGGTTTGAAGACCCCGAATTTATAATTCGCACCGCGCAAGTGTTTGTCTCGTACTCAGGTGCAAGCCCACTAGAAGTTGCAAAAGAGGTAACTGAGCCACTTGAACGTGCAATTCAAGAACTACAAGAAGTTGATACTATATCATCCACCTCATCTACAGGTTTATCTGAAATTAAAGTAGAGATTAAATCAGAGTTTTCCCCGACTAAATCTGAGTTGCAAGTTATTTGGACTAAGCTCAGAAACAAAATAAATGACACACGTCCAACATTACCGCCTGGTACTGGCACGCCACAAGTTTATGACGATTTTGGTGATGTGTATGGCTTGAGCTATTTAATAACCGCCGAAGGGTACTCACCCGACGAGTTACATGCCTACGCTAAAGATTTGCAAAGTGACATTTTACAAGTAGAGGGCGTAGCCAAAGTTGCTATGACAGGCGTGCAGCAAGAAGGCATATTTGTAGAAATAGCTCGTGAAGAGTTAGCCTCTTTAGGCGTGTCTATTAATAATATTTACGGCATTTTAGATGAGCAAAACGCTGTATTGAGCGCTGGTAACACTCAAATTGGCGATCAACGTATTTTTATCGACCCTACCGGAGAAATAAACTCCGTTGATACCATTAAAAATCTATTGGTTAGTGCCAGCGGTGAAGGTAAAACAATTTATCTTAAAGATATTGCTAATGTATACCGTGGCTTTCAAAGCCCTGCAACAAAATTAGTCCGCTATAACTCTAAACCTGCAATTTCACTTGGGGTTGCTAGTGTATTGGGTGCTAATGTGGTTAAAGTATTTGACCGCGTTGATGACAAAGTAAAACAAACTGAGAACCTCAGACCGCTGGGTATCACAGTTCATGAGTTTTACCACCAAGGTAAAGTAGTACAAGATTCAGTCGACAACTTTGTAGTGAATGTTTTAGTCGCGCTGGTGATTGTAATGGTTACCCTGCTGCTATTTATGGGGTTACGCTCAGGAATTATTATTGGCGCTGTGTTACTGCTAACCATTTTTGCCACCCTTGCTACCATGGATTTGAGCGGTATACCCATGCATCGAATTTCTCTTGGTGCGCTGATTATCGCGTTAGGAATGATGGTTGATAACGCCATTGTAGTTACCGAAGGGATTTTAGTTGGTACACAAAAAGGCCGTAAAAAGTTAGACATTGCCAGCGAAGTCGTCAAGCAAACTAAATGGCCACTACTGGGTGGTACCTTAGTAGGGATTGTTGCCTTTGCGCCTATTGGACTTGCCCCAGGTGATACCGCCGAATTTACCGGTCATTTATTCTGGGTTATTTTAATCTCTTTATTATACAGTTGGTTATTTGCCATTACCCTAACCCCCTTATTTTGTTATTGCTTGTTTAAAGAACAATATACCGATACTTCTGGCTCAGCAAAACCAAATAAACTCATGGCGTTATATCAGTCTGTTGTGGTTTCGGCATTGCATCACCGCTGGCTTAGTATTGCCATTGTGGTTGCCACTTTTAGTGTGTCTATATGGGGATTTCAATTTGTAAAATCAGGTTTTTTCCCAGCTTCTACTACACCGCAAATGGTGGTTGATTTTTGGCTACCACAAGGTACCGATATTGAAAAAACCAAAAAAGATATGCTCAAGTTAGAGGAATTTGTAAAGCAACAAAATGGCGTTGAAGGTATACAAACGCTTATTGGCGGCGGCGGGCTTCGCTACATGCTTATTTATGGTAGTGAGTCACCAAACAGTTCTTATGGGCAAATTTTAGCTAAAGTCGATGACTACAAAAAGCTAGATCAGCTTTTACCTACCGTACAAAATTACATTGACGATAACTTTGTCGATGCTCAAGGCAAAGCATGGCGCTTTATAATGGGCCCTGGTGGGGGCTCTAAAATAGAAGCCACATTTAAAGGCCCCGACCCAGATGTACTAAGAGAGCTAGCTGCACAAGCAAAAGGAATATTAATTGATGATGGCGGCGCTCTATCAATTAAAGATACATGGCGACAACGCATTAGTGTTATTGAGCCACAGTATTCTGCCATTAATGCGCAGCGCGCTGGTGTAACGCGTAAAGCGGTTGCTGAAGCCTTACAGCAAAATTTTTCGGGGCAAATCGTTGGGCAGTATCGTGAAGGTGAAGAGCTCATTCCTATTATTGTTAGAGCACCACAAGCTGAACGTGTCGACATAAACGATATTGGCAACATTCAAGTACAAAGCAATATCACTGGTGAAACACTGCCCCTTGCGCAAGTAACCAATGGGTTTAAAACCGTCTGGCGCGATGGTATTTTAAAGCGTGAAGACCGCGAATGGACTATAAAAACCCAAGCCGATCCACTACCAGGTGAACTAGCCTCAGAGTTATTTAATCGGGTAAGGCCTAAAATAGAAGCCATTGACCTACCTCAAGGGTATCGACTTGAATGGGATGGCGAATACGGACAATCGAAAGAATCTAACGAAATGCTGGCCTCAACTATTCCGCTGGGCTTTTTAGCCATGGTGCTGATTGTTATTGTGTTATTTAACGCTTTAAAACAACCAATTATTATTTGGCTTGTCGTGCCATTAGCCTTAATTGGTGTTGTTTTTGGACTGGTAACCACACAAATTCCACTAGAGTTTATGGGCATATTAGGATTGCTATCGCTCTCTGGTTTGTTAATTAAAAATGCCATTGTATTAGTAGATCAAATGGACATAGAAATTCGCCAAGGTAAAGCTGCATATAATGCCATTATCGATTCGGCAAATAGTCGGGTAAGACCGGTAATGATGGGCACACTGACCACGGTGTTAGGGGTTATTCCACTGTATTTTGATGCATTTTTCCAATCAATGTCTGTGGTTTTAGTGTTTGGATTACTGTTTGCTACCCTGCTGACTTTAATCGTGATACCCGTGCTATATGCTATTTTTATGAATGTTAAACAAAATCAGTAAGCGAGTAATTAAGCTCTAAATTGTAGGATTCGGTTAAACAATGTTCTGCTTTGACCGGATCCTTATTATACTTTAGTCAAAACTACAGTTAATTTAATAAACTTTATAGTAATTCTCATCCTTTATAATTATTATATAGTTACAAAATGTTTTCGTTTTGAAATTCAATAATAACACTTACTCCACGGATACTTTCATGCCAATAAAACGCTTACTGATCCTCTTTTTATCTTTAGCGTTTAGTGAAGCTGTTATTATGCTTTTTTTAGCCGCATTTGTTACCCAGTTTACCGGTGTTTGGCTTTCAGTAATATTAGATTCCAGCCTTATCGCGTTAGTAGCGATTGTCACTACCCTTTACTTATTTCGCGATAATGACTTTGTAACTCACCAAAAGCTCAGAACTGAGTTCCTTATTATAAAAATAGCTATGATTGTGTTCACTGTTGAAGCAATCATAATGTTTGCCTTTAATTTTGATGCTCTCATGTTAAAACAATGGCAAATCATGCTCATTGACGGCTTAATTTTAAGTAGCTTAAGTGTCTCGCTTATTTATTTATTCGTAATTAAATATGCTTTTTCATTAAACCAATCACATAACACACAAAAAAACACGACAAAACTGACTAGTTCATTGGCCTACTTTTGCTCTGCGGTATTGTTATATATCGCCTTATATATGTTTTACCAAAGCCAATTACAAACACGTATTAATAATGTTATACAACATGAAAAAAATGAATTAAAACAAGCAAAAAAAGCTTTTTTACAACAACTTAATCATGCCTCTCGTGACTTGCTGATTTTAAGAAACAATCATCATTTTAAAGATCATGACATTTTGAGTTCGGTCAATAGAGCTCAGCTAGAGCAAGACTATGCTAACTTTATTTCTATTAAAAACTTTTATACACAAATTCGAATTCTTGATCTAACAGGTAAGGAACTATTAAGGGTGCATAGAGACAAGCACAATGTTGCTATAGTCTCAGCAGAGCAGCTACAAGACAAAAGCCATCGTTACTATTTTAAACAGGCTATAAAAATGAACCCGTCAGCTATTTTTATTTCCCCATTAGATTTAAATTTTGAAAACGGTGAGATAGAACGCCCTTTCAAACCAATGATACGTTTAGCTTCTGTGCTAATGGGACCCAAAGGGACTAAAATAGGGTTACTTATCGTCAACCTTGAAGGAGCTCACTTACTTAACCTCAGATCTGCATAAGAATTAAAGCCGAGTCACTTTAATACTCGGCTTTT
>NZ_JASDDE010000100.1:0-5978 GCF_030407565.1 Pseudoalteromonas sp. APC 3694 | reverse complement strand
TAAATTGCCCCTAGTTTGAACAAATATTAATCCGCAAAGGTCAACAGACCCTAGTCATATCGCGTAGATAAGGATGATATTGGCGGTGCGCTTGCTCGTAACTGTCTGATTGCTCTGTGGTGGTTAGTTTTTGTTTTTCACCAATTAGATTTGAGTTATTAGCTAGATAACGAGATTGCAGCTCAATACTTTTTGGATTCATTTGCTCTAATAGAGATGAAGAGACTGTTTTGTTGGGTTTAGCTGTTTAAATTTTGGGGTAAAAGACTCTTTATAAAAGCGACTTAGCGACGCTGATGAATCTGAAGGGGAGATATCATTAAATCCTGCTATAAACTTTGTCGCAATAGTGGCCATTTCTGGATTTGCTTGCAGCGCATTTAGTTTATTTTCAATATTGTTAAAGTAGCGCTTAACAGCGCTTTGTTTTACTTCACTCACCGCATCTAAACGGGAATAAACCTGTTCAGTCATCGAGTTTGACGCTGTATTGATAGTGACCGTGATAATTATAGCTATTGGCACTAGAGCAACAATTAAAAAGGCGGAAATAAGTTTTTTTGTTAAATTTAAAGAATTAAAAAAGTGATTAATTGTGACATTACTATGTCCCTGTAATAAGGTTTGTACCTCAAATGAGCATAGAACACAATTTGTGAAGATCTAGTTAATAATTAAAGTAATGAGTTTTTATTATAAAATAGCCGAGATTGATACAGAGCGCTTTTAATTTTAATGTAATTTCAGCATGCTTTTTTAGCGGTTTAAAGCAAAAAAACGTAGAAGCATTTAAGTGCTCCTACGTTTATTAATTAATAGTCGTTCTAACGTTGAAGTTGAAAAAGCAAACGATGTTAGAGTGCGACTAAACTGCGCTCTAACATAGTTTGAATTTGCTTTACTATTTTAGCTTCAGTTTCGGGTTCAAACTGAGCAATTCGTGGGGTGTGAATATGCCCTGTCGGAATATCTGAATTTAGCTGATTTCGCAGGCGAATACTGCGATACGAAATTTCGTTAGACAAATAACCACCGCCACCGCCTCGCACTGCAATAGCGTCTTTTAATTCATCGAAACTATTAGGCTCAAAGTCTTTTTTTAGGGTAATAACATGATGGTTATCATTAATAGGAAAAGGGCCTTTTGCGCTTAACATAGCGCTAACGGGTAAGCTAAATTCTACAAACTCAGTACCTGGTAATGGGCGGTCGTTCAAGCTTGGAATGAGCGGCGCTGTTTTACTGCCTCCATACACTACATTGGCGTTGTCGGGCGCTGTTACACTGCGGCGCTTGCCTGGAAAGCGCTCAAGGTCAAAGTCTTTACTACCCATGCTAACGGTAACCACCATATCAACATTATTAAGTGCGTAATAAGGGGCAAGTAAGGATTCTATAATACCGTGATCAAAGTCTTCATAACGCACAGGCACCATCACTGTGTTTATTTCAGCACTAATCCCTTTATAGTTAATGACTTGGCCATCAAGAAGCAGTGCTGCAACACCCGATGGGTTGCTTTGGTTTATATTTCTATCAAGTAAAAACGGGTCAAATCCAGTTAATAATATTTTTTTAGAGGTGTTTTGTGAGTAGCTAAGATCGGTGCGACCCCGGCTGCCATTCTCTAGAAGTGTTAATAACACTGTTTGCTGCGCCGCGCTCAGCGAAAATGCAGGCTTTGTGGTGCGAATAATTTTGCTTGATTGTAAGCGAGCCCAGTAAAGTGCGCGATCATCTAAGTTTTGCGTTGTAGCGATGCGTTTTTTTGCACTAAACCATAATCGTTTTGAGTAGTCATTAACGGCATCTACGGCTTGTGCATAGCTTGAGAGTGACTTGAATTGCTGCTCAAATTGATTAACTTCGCTGGCAAAAGCGCTTAGTACGGCTGGCATCGCTTGGCTGGCTTTTTCAATTCGCAATTCTTCTGGGGTTAGCGGTGTGTTTAAGTTGGCTAACGCATTAGAAGAAGAAAATATTAAACTTGTGGCAATCAGTGTTTTTATCATGATGTTCCTAAACTGAGTCGTATTTGTTGTCTACTATCCTATGCCTAATATGTGGGTGCAAATAAAATCGTTGGTTGGTTTTATGTTGAAAGCAGTATAAAACAGGCGCTAAATCAAAAACTACGGGTATTTTATTAAAAAGAGTCGAAACTCTGTGATGGGTTTAGCTACAATGGGGCTGTGTATTTTTAGTTTTTTACTTTTAGGCAGCTATGCAACTTATTCAAATAGATAAAGCACGTTATCGTAAACATTTAAATCGCGTTATTGTCGGCTGTGCAGCAGGTTTAGCTGTGGGCAGTTTAGCAATTTCACAAACCTTAATTGCATTATTTCCCGATGAAAGTGGCAGTCATTTTCATTGGAACTTATTAGGCGTAATTGTTACGAGTATTGGCATAGGCTGGTTGTTAAATAAATACCGAACACATCCTTTTATGAGTGAGGTGGTGTATGTGTGGGAGCTTAAAAAAGCGCTTAATAAAATCACTCGTAAAATGGCTAAGCTAAAAGCGGCGGGACGAGAAGGTAATCCTGATGCGCTATTAGCCATTCACTATAGTTATGCAGGTTCACGCTTGTTATGGCAGCTTGACGATAACACCATCACCATGGATGATTTAGCGATTAAACAAGCCGAGTTAGATAGCGTTGCGGCTAAATATAATTTAACTCTTAATGCCGATGACTACGATGACGCAATTTTAAAGCAGTTTTAATTTATAGGAATCACAATGAGCCTAATTCTCTATGGTGTCCCGCTTTCTCCCTATGTACGTAAAGTGCGTGTATGTTTAGCGCATAAACAACTAGACTATAAACTCGAAATAGTCTCGCCGTTTAATCAACCTGATTGGTTTTTAGAACTGAACCCTCTAGGGCGAATTCCGGCGCTAAAAGACGACGAGTTAAGTTTGGCGGATTCTAGCGTTATCTGCCAATATCTTGATGAAAAATACCCTAATTCAGCGTCTTTACTCGGTGATACTATAGAGCAACGTGCAGCCGTTCGCTGGTTAGAAAAATACGCAGATTACGAGTTGGCTCCTTCTGCAACATTTACGGTGTTTCAGCAACGTATTATTGCCCCCACAATGCAAAAGCCAACCGATGAAGCCTTAGTGCAAAGTGCATTAAATGAAAAACTACCGCCTTTATTTGATTATTTAGAAGATTATTTAGGGGATAACGAGTTTTTTGTTGGCGAGAGCTTAACCCTTGCCGACATTGCTGTGAGCTGCCAGTTAATGAATATGGAGCATGGTGGTGAGCAACTTGATGAGTCGCGCTGGCCTAATCTTGCAGCATTGCATAGCCGTGTAAAACAGGGCACTGCCATGCACACAATGCTTGAAGGCGAGCAAAAAATATTAGCCTCGCTTAAGTAGCTTTTTAATGTTGGTGACTGGAATGTCGCTTATTTTACAAAATCTTAAACAATAAAGGAGCTATCATTGAAAAAAGTCCTGATAGTGTGTTTGGGTAATATTTGTCGTTCACCTACCGCAGAGGCGGTATTAAAAGCGCGTGCTAAAAAGTTAGGCATTGATCTGCTAATGGACTCGGCTGGGACTATTGGGCACCACGAAGGTAATCCGCCAGATAGACGCTCTATGCAGGCTGGTGAAAAACGCGGTTATAGTTTTAAAGGTATTTTTTCGCGCAAGGTGCGCAGTAGTGATTTTAGCGAGTTTGATTTAATTTTAGCAGCCGATAAACAAAACCTGACGGATCTAACCGCACGCTGCCCTGAGCATTTGCAGTATAAGCTTGCGTTATTTTTAGAGTATGGCGAGCAAGCACAAAGCGCAATTCCCGATCCTTACTATGGCGGTGATGATGGCTTTGAAAAGGTACTTGATTTAATTGAGGCCGCCAGCGATAACATTTTAGCTAAGTTAAAGTAGAATAAACTAAAAAGGCGCTTAAAGCGCCTTTGGTATGTTATTAACGGTTTACTTTAAAGTCGAGCTGTACTTTGGAAATTGCTGCAACGGCTTTTCCATGTTCAAACTTAGGTGCATAACGCCATTGCGCTAATGCTTCTACTGCCGATTTTTCAAAGGCCACGCCACCTTCAGAACTAAGTACTTGCGGATTTTTTACAAAGCCAGACTCATCTACTTCAAACTCCATAACGACTTTTCCATCTTTACGAAAGCGCGCTTTGTTTGTAGGGTATTTAGGGTTAACGCGGTATAGCGGCGTTTGCTCTTGGCTTTCTTTCCACGGCACCATTTTAGCAATCGCGATGCAGTGTTTGGTGGCTTCATCACTTTTGCCTTGTTTTTCATACAAGCCAATCAATCTTGAGTGTGCGGTAAGCTCGGCGTTGTGATCGTAACTTAAGCTTTCATCAAACACATTTACTACACGGTTAAGTCGTTCTATTGCTTGATCGTATCTTTTTCGACCTTCTGCAAACGATGCAATTAAAAAATCAGCTTTTATTTGTTCAACTGAGTTTTTAGGTAAGTTAGCCAGATAATACTCATCGGCTTCTTCTAGGTAGTTTTTAGCTTCTCGGTATTTTTCATAGCTGAATTTATTAGCTAGTATGGTTGCCGCTTCTAGTTTCATATCAGCCACAAACTTAGGGTTGTTTTGTGTGTTTGCGATTGCTATCACTTGCTCTAAATAATAATCCGCTTTTTGAGCAGAAGGGGCAAAACTAGCCATACCTACTAAAGCATCAATGGTTTCAGGCGATTGCTTACCATGGTTATTAACTAAAATAGTATAGGCTTGTTGATAGAGCGAAAAGCGCTTTTCAATCCACTGTTTACCGTATCGATTAATTGATTTTGCATAGTTAATCGCTAAGTTTGCGGTGTTATCAGCATTTTCACCGTAAACAGTTTTACCTAATGTGTAAGTCTGCTCCGCGGCTTGTTGCACATTTTCTTTGGTTTTAATTGCATTTAAGTAATTTTGATACGCGTCGTTGAAAACGGCTTGAGCGTTATTTGTTTGTTCGGCAAATGACGTGGTGCTCAATACAGATAAACCTAAGCCCATCAGTAATGCAAGTTTGTTTAATTTCATAATGATCCCTATTATTTGTCGATAACAAATTAGCAAATCCTTGTGTATATGTCATCACTTTAGGTAAATCAAGGTAAACGCTCGCTAGTAATATATTTGCGGTTTAAGATTGAAAATAGTCGCTACCGTCGCCATATATTTGCCATAAACAGTCTTGTACTACGGTGTATTTAACCTATTTTGTGATATTATCACTTTATCGTGTCGTAGTTTTTTAATATTTGGATTGGTCGTGGCGCAAGTAAGAGCAAGAGTCCAGCTTAATGTTGGCAAAAATAGTGATATTCCTGCAGAAATTATTTCCTTTAGTGGCTTAAAAGATGGCCAAGAGCATGTTGCGTTAGTGTTTAAAAACGCCGATACCGAGCAAGATGTTCCGCTTATTCGTATGCACTCTGAATGCTTAACCGGTGATGTGTTTCACTCGTCACGTTGTGATTGCGGTGAGCAGTTAAATGAGTGTATTGAAATGATGCACGAACAAGGCGGTATTTTACTTTATTTACGCCAAGAAGGGCGTGGTATTGGTTTATACAATAAAATTGATGCCTATGTACTGCAGTCACAAGGTATGAACACTTACGAGGCCAACAATCATTTGGGCTTTGCTGATGATTTACGTGATTTTTCGGATGCTGTATTAATGCTCAATGCGCTCAATTTAAAGCATGTAAAATTAATGACTAACAATCCTAAAAAGCTTAACGCATTAAAAGATGCTGGCATAGAGGTGGACTCTGTTGTGGGCACTCATGCACACATTAAAGCAGGGCTTTCAGGTAACAAGGCGTATTTAGAGACTAAAATTAAGCATGGCTCTCATATGCTTGATATTAAGAAAATTAAAAAACCTTAGGGTCTGTTGCCCTTTCAAGGTTGAATTTGCAGCAGTCTGTTTGGTATTTAGGCAAGGCAGAGCCT
>NZ_JASDDE010000099.1:0-6168 GCF_030407565.1 Pseudoalteromonas sp. APC 3694 | reverse complement strand
GCAGCATTGTGCTTGGTATCAATTAAAACGCAATTGGTAGTTTATTTATAAAAAAGCAAAGAAAGGCTGTGTTTTTTGCTCATTTGCACTCATTCTTTGCTGTTTGTGCAAATAGGTTTTAAGTGATTTATTGACCACAGAGATTAAGAGACGCTGCGCTGAAAGAGTAGGTTAAAGGTTCAGTGCTGATATGACTAGGTGTACAAACTATTTGTACAAGCTCGCTGCTCGCCACGCGAAGCCCGTCATCTTCTTACTCGCTTCTCTGTGCTCAAACAAGAAATTAGATTTAAACGTTAGATAAATGCGCGAGGTAAACTCCCGCCTACGGATATGATTAACATCTGGATTTAACGTAGGTGGGGCTTTATGCCGCGCAAGACCAAGGTCATTGAACTATACCCGCAGCTCGTAACCTTTAACCTTTAACCTTTAACCTTTAAGTAATTATAAAAAAAGGAGCATTGCTGCTCCTTTTTAAATTTTACTTAGGTTTATTTAATATCAAACCTATCGGCGTTCATTACTTTTACCCATGCGGCGACAAAGTCGTGTACAAAACGGGTTTTGTTATCGTCTTGAGCATAAAACTCTGCCAATGCACGGAGTATTGAGTTTGAACCAAACACTAAATCAACCCGCGTAGCCGTGTACTTGGTTTTACCGCTTGCACGGTCAATTATGTTGTACTCGCCTTTGCTTGCAGGTTCCCAGCGGTTGTTCATGTCAGTTAAATTAACAAAGAAGTCGTTACTGAGTACGCCTACGTTATCGGTAAATACACCATGAGCACGATTGCCATAGTTAGTACCCAGTACGCGCATACCGCCTAGTAACACGCTCATTTCTGGTGCGGTTAGCCCCATTAATTGGCTGCGCTCTAGTAATAGCTCCTCGGCGGATACAGCGTAGTCTTTTTTCAACCAATTTCTAAAACCATCATGAATTGGCTCTAATGGCTCAAATGACTCTGCGTCGGTCATGTCATCACTAGCATCGCCACGCCCTGGGGCAAACGGTACGGTTATATCAACCCCTGCCTTTTTAGCCGCTTGCTCAACCGCAGCGGTACCGCCAAGTACAATTAAGTCGGCCATACTAACAGGCTTAGTTAAACTCGCTTGCAGTGTTTCAAGTGCGCTAAGTACTTTAGCTAAACGCGCAGGCTCGTTACCTTGCCAGTTATTTTGCGGAGCAAGGCGAATACGGGCGCCATTTGCACCACCACGGTGATCGGAGCCTCTGTAAGTGCGGGCGCTATCCCATGCGGTATTAATTAAGTCGGTTTCACTTAATCCACTATTAAGTAGCTTCGCTTTTAAATCGGTTATTTCAGCGTCGCTTAGGGTGTAATCAACTGCAGGAATAGGATCTTGCCAAATTAAATCTTCGCCTGGTACATCGGCGCCCAAATAACGTGATTTTGGCCCTAAATCACGGTGGGTTAACTTAAACCATGCGCGGGCAAATACGTCAGTAAAGTACTCAAAATCGTCATTAAAACGCTCAATAATTTTACGATATGCGGGGTCGAGCTTCATTGCCATGTCGGCATCGGTCATTATTGGGTTTAAACGAATTGATGAGTCTTCCACATCAACGGGTTTATCTTCTTCTTTAATATTAACCGGCTCCCACTGATGAGCACCGGCAGGGCTTTTTGTTAGCTCCCATTCGTAATTGAGTAACAATTTACAATAGCCGTTATCCCATTTCGTTGGGTAAGTTGTCCATGCGCCCTCAATACCTGAGGTCATGGTATCGCGGCCAATGCCACGCGTTTTATGGTTATTCCAACCAAGGCCTTGCTCGTGCACGTCGGCAGCTTCTGGCTCTGGGCCTAAGTTTTCTTCTTTACCGTTACCATGCGTTTTACCTACAGTGTGGCCACCAACGGTGAGTGCTGCGGTTTCTTCGTCGTTCATGGCCATGCGGGCGAAGGTTTCGCGGACTTGATCTGCGGTTTTAAGCGGATCGGGCTTGCCATTAACCCCTTCTGGGTTTACATAAATTAAGCCCATTTGTACTGCTGCTAATGGGTTTTCCATGGTGTCGGGTTTATCAACCTGGGTATAACGCTCATCACTAGGCGCAAGCCATTCTTTTTCTGCGCCCCAGTAAACGTCTTTTTCTGGGTGCCAAATATCTTCACGGCCGCCAGCAAAGCCAAAGGTTTTAAGTCCCATTGATTCGTACGCCATATTACCGGCTAAAATAATTAAATCGGCCCATGAAAGCTTGTTGCCATATTTCTTTTTAATTGGCCATAATAAACGGCGCGCTTTATCTAGGTTGGCATTATCTGGCCACGAATTAAGTGGTGCAAAACGTTGATTACCGGTACCACCACCGCCTCGACCATCAGCTAAACGGTACGAGCCCGCAGAGTGCCATGCCATACGGATCATCAGGCCACCATAGTGCCCCCAATCAGCTGGCCACCAAGGTTGGCTTTGAGTCATTAAATCTTTTAAATCGGTTTTAAGTGCTTCTAGGTCGAGTGAATTAAACGCGTCGGCGTAATTAAAGTCGCTGTCGTAGGGGCTGCTTTTGCTATCGTGCTGATGAAGAATGTCTAAATTCAGTGAGTTTGGCCACCAATCTGTATTGGTGTTTTCAGTTGTGGTATTACTGCCATGCATAACTGGGCATTTACCCGCTTTATGATTATCCATATTGAGCTCCTTTTTAAATATAAATAAAAACGCCCATGCTTACTGCTTTTGGCATTCACCAATTGGGAGCGCTGTTATTTTTTTGTCATTATAAGTGACGTGTATGGTCTCTGCTTATTCAATATACGTGTAGCTGCTTTGATACGCTAGGGCAAAGTAATGCTTTAAAACGATTACTCTCATTTATAAATATGATGGTGCTGCCAATGTTTGTGCTTAGCGTAAATAAATATTAACACTTTTTATAAAATAGATGATCGTTATTAAAAATAGCCACGTAATGTATGCTGAAGGGTTTGAAAGTGACTTAGGTTTTCTTAAGTGCACAGTGGAATCCCCCCCTTCGCCATGAAATTATAGTATAAAAGGTGTATAAACTATTTATGCACCTTTATTTCTTTTTTATTTTTATCTAGTTGAATTTAGTTAAGTAAAGATTCAGGTAGGCAAACTTATAATAGCACCTATCTCCTATTGTTCCCTTGATATGTTGATGTAGTTTTTTCCAGCCTACCTTGGGCTGGTTTTTTTTGCCTATAATTACTGCTACTCAAGTTAATGCCAGCTTCCCTATCCTCACCCTAGTACCAATGATGTGCGCATGTTAAAGTTAACAAAGCGATTAACTAATTTTTTAACTAGGCATATCAATGCGTTTTTATTTTTTACTATTTATTGTTTTTATAGGTGCTTCATCTGCGGTGCAAGCTGCTGATAAAAACACCGCAGCACTCAACGAGCAACAACAGCGTGAATTAGCACAGCTAGAAGCCCCTTTGTACAAACCATTACTTGAACGTTATATTCTCGACGAATTAAAGTCGGTTCGCCAAGATCAACAAAAACTGCGTGAAGACGTGACCAAACAAGTTACGCATGCACAGTTAGACACCGCCGATCGGGCGCTTACCTACACCACAGATACCATTAATAATGTATTTTTTATTATTACTGCCACCGCGTCTATTTTAGTATTGGTGGGCTGGAACTCGTTACGTGATGTAAAGAACAAAGTAGAAGATATAGTAAACACTCGAGTGAGTGTTATTACTGACGAGTACGAAGATCGCTTGAAAATATTAGAAGAAAAACTGCGTGTACGTTCTGAAGAAATACTCAGTAACCAAGAACGTATATCGATCACCAACGAAGTTCATTCGTTATGGATGCGAGCCAACCTAGAAAGTGATATTGCCAATAAAATTGAAATATTCGATGAGATTTTAAAACGTAAACCAGAAGATGTAGAAGCCATTGCCTACAAAGCGGATGCATTATTAGAGCTAAATGAGACTGAGCAAGCCATTGAACTTTGCAACCAAGCCATTGATATAGACAGCGATTACGGTTACGCCTATTGGCAAAGAGCCTGTGCGTATGCTTTAACGCATGAGCATGCAGATGCTCTAGCTGATATAAAAATGTCGCTTGAATACTCACCTAACTTACGAAACGAGCTACTTCACGAAAGTGCTTTTGCCAGCCTACATGATAACGATAGCTTTAATGCTATTGTTTCAAACGAAGCTTAGGGTCTGCTGACCCTAGCGTTTGAAGTATAAGTCTATTGATTTAGAGAGCAGCTCGTCTAGCTGCTCTTCAAAGTCTTCTATGTCAATTTCAAAATGATTTAAGTACGCTTTAGCCTGCACCTGAGATAAATTGCGGTTTTTAACGCTGTATTGGCGCTCACCTTTTTGCTTGTCGTATCGAGGTAAAAATAATAACTGCGCATAATAAGGCGATTTAATGTGCTTGTTCGCAAAGCGACAAAAGTCTTCAATGTGGTCTACGCCATCAGGGCCTAAACAGCCTGGCTCTACTCGATACATTACACGAATTTTTTTCTCGTCACTTAGCTGCATAATTAATAATTACCTAAAAAATAAAACCCTAACCACTTTACCATCTTTGATCTGATAACTTGATATAAGCTCTGAACGTTTATCTATAACGTTCGCATCCGTTGAACAGGTTTCTGACAGTTCATGGTCTATTACAATATCACCATGCACAATACGCTTGATTGGTGATGAGTGCAGACACTTAAGTTTTTTAAACATAATGCCATAACGCGCTATTAGTTTTTCTTTACCTTTAAATAATAGCTCATTCGGGAAAATATAAAACTCAACATCTTCATCATACATGCGAATAAATTCTTCAATGTTACGCGCGTTGTAAGCATTTACTAATTGCTCAACAACAGCAAGTGACTCACGCGACTGTTTTGCTTTGGCTTGTTGCCTTGCTGTAAGTGCCTCTTTTGCTTGTGTGACTGCTTGCTCAGCTTGCGCAACAGCCTGGGCTTTATCCGCTTTACTATTAGGCTGCTGAACGGGCTTTGTAGATTCGCTGCCAAGTACTTGAGAGTCATCTGCTTTTACTTTATCAACAACCGGCTTTTTTGGTGTATTAGCCTCTTGGCTTAATGTATCAAGCGCGTCTTGTTGTTGCGCTGCATTTTTTTGCTGTGTTTGTTTAGTCTCGTCCAGCGGTGTTGATTGCTCTATAGCATGACTATTTAACGTGAAAGCGGCCAATAAACAGGCACAAATAATAAATAAAGATTTCATGGATTTCCTAAGTACGAAGACTAAATACAATTAAAGCGCAACATAGCAAATTTTAGGCCTCTGAGATAGTTATTATAACGTTATAGCTAGCTACCAATACTGCTCAACCGTGATATGTCCCGGCTCTTTTCGACGATTACGCTTATAATTTTGAGCCAATAATAACTCTGTGGTGTCTTTAACCATTTGCGGATTACCACACAGCATAAATTGGGCGTTATTTGGTGTAGCGCATAACCCGACGTGCTCATATAAAGCGTTGTTTTCAATCACAGTGGTAATTCTGCCTGCTAAGCCTTGTAAAGGCTCCTCACGGCTAACTACTGGCACATAATTAAGCTGCCCAGGATGAGCCTTTAATAACTTATTAATTAGCTCCTGATAGCTTAAATCGCTATTTTGCCGTACACCATGCACTAAGTTGATATGTTTGTATTTTTGCCATACCTCACTTTGCTGCAATATTGATAAAAACGGGCCAATAGCGGTGCCGGTGCTAAGCATCCAAAGTTGTTCACTCGCTGGCACTTCGTCAAGGGTAAAAAAACCGCTAGCACGGCGCTCTATTAGTACAGTGTCACCTGGGGTTAGCTGTGCTAAATGCGATGACAATTGGCCATCGACTACATTAATTAAATAAAATTCTAAATTTGGATCATCTGGTGCGTTAACATACGAGTAAGCCCGAGCAATGCGTTTTTCACCGTCCATAACAGAGAGCTTTGTAAATTGCCCTGCTTTAAACGGTTCTACATCGGCGTTAACCGTTAAGCTAAATAACGATTCATTCCACCATTTAACTGACTTTACTGTGGCATCAATCCAATTAGACATAATTACTCCAGAGTGTAAAACGTGTTTTAGCTATCAGCTATCAGCTATCAGCTATCAGCTATCAGCTATCAGCTATCAGCTAT
>NZ_JASDDE010000098.1:0-6860 GCF_030407565.1 Pseudoalteromonas sp. APC 3694 | reverse complement strand
TAGGCTCTGCCTTGCCTAAATACCAAACAGGCTGCTGCAAATTTAACCTTGAAAGATCAACAGACCCTAGCGTTGCTAAAATACACGCTAACATTAATGCCAACATGCCAAGTCTTAGCATACCGCGTTTTATAGCTAGGATCAGCAATGAAAAGAAGATATTAAAAATTTTCAATTAGGATTGGCTAAATTGAAAACTTTAAAGGGCTAGGTTATTTTTCAGTTAAAAAGAGTAGAGCATTGTGGCTTTCAAGCGTGCTTAAACTCGCATTTTTAGCTGATTTGGGTATACTTGCGCGGCTAATCTCTATTTTATTCAAGTATTGAATAGGGTTGTGGGGTAAGTTAAACCTATCTTGTAGGTGAAAATTCAGAGTAGCCTAACAGCGCTCTATTGATTTGCTGATGAGTGACTGCTCATTGTGCAAGTGCAATTGGTAAGAATTTAAAATATCTAAAACATCCGTTTTAGTATGTAACTTTATAGTGGAAGTCGAATGGATCAATATATTGAATTTGTCTCAAACCATCCAATTCTAAGCCTAGCTTGGGTTGCGATTGCGTTTCTAATTATTAGTGGCGCAATAAAAAGTAAATTTTCAGCAATTCGTCAAATCAATCCTCAGCAGTTAACGTTACTTATTAACCGCGAAGACGGCCAGGTTGTTGATATGCGTGGGCAAAAAGAGTTTAAAACCGGCCATATTGCCGGTGCTGTGCACTTAAACCCAGAAAAAGCTAAAGAATCTGATTTCTCGACCCTTGAAAAGTATAAGAGCAAACCCATTATAGTGGTATGTGCTGCAGGCATGACTGCTTCAGGTGTTGCAACCGCAATGCATAAAGCAGGCTATGAACAGGTTTATGTTTTATCTGGCGGTATGGGTGCGTGGCAATCAGCAAGTCTGCCAACAACAAGCGGTCGCTAATATCTCTTAGCTAAACCGATTAAGGATTAATTATGAGTAACGTTGTTTTATACACCAAAGGATATTGTCCTTTTTGTCATCGCGCATTAGCGCTGTTAGACAGCAAAGGTGTAAAATACACAAATATTGATATTGGCGTTCAGCCAGAGCTTCGCGATGAAATGATCGCCAAAGCCGGTGGCGCAAGCACGGTTCCACAAATTTTTATCAACGATGAACACATCGGTGGCTGTGACGACATGATGGCACTAGAAGCGCAAGGTCACCTTGATGCTAAGCTCAGTGCTTAATTTAATTAATTATAATAAATAACAGGTTAGGAATAACAATGAACGAACAAAATCAAAACGCAGCAGCAGCAGAAGCTGATGCAGGTGCACAGTTTACTATCCAACGTATTTACACTAAAGATGTATCGTTTGAAACGCCAAATTCGCCGGCTATTTTTCAAAAAGAGTGGGCTCCAGAAGTAAAATTAGATTTAGATACGCGCTCTAACAAGCTTGATGAAGGTGTTTACGAAGTTGTGCTTGCACTAACTGTAACGGCATCTATCGGTGAAGAAACTGCGTTTTTATGTGAAATTCAACAAGCAGGTATCTTTACGATTGCTGACGTTGAAGAAATGCAATTAGCGCATATGCTAGGTGCATTTTGCCCTAACGTGTTATTCCCATATGCACGTGAAGCGGTATCTAACTTAGTAAATCGTGGTACGTTCCCACAACTTAATCTTGCGCCAGTTAACTTTGACGCATTATTTGCACAGTACATGCAGCAACGCACAGCGCAAGCTGAGCAGGCTACAGCAGACGCTTAATTTATGAATACAGCCACATCAGCTGTTACTGTTTTAGGGGCGGGGTCGTATGGCACCGCCCTTGCTATTTGTTTAGCCCGAAATGGTCACAAAGTGACTTTATGGGGACGCAATAGCCAAGACGTTGCGACGCTTGCAGCTGAGCGAAAAAATCAACGTTACTTACCTGATATTCCTTTTCCTGACACCTTAATCCTTGAAGCAGATTTACAGCGTGCAACGCAAAGTAGCGATATTGTTTTAGTTGTTGTGCCAAGCCACGCATTTGCTGACACATTAAAGCAAATTAAACCGGCTTTGCGCCCAAATGCAAAAGTAGCATGGGCCACCAAAGGGCTAGAGCCAAATACTGGGCGTTTGTTACAAGAAGTAGCAGTGCAAGAGCTAGGTGAAGAGGTGCCATTAGCGGTGCTTTCAGGGCCAACTTTTGCCAAAGAAATGGCGATGGGATCACCAACCGCTATTTCGGTGTCATCAACGTCATCAGCATTTGCGAAACAAATTGCCGATTTATTACATTGCGGTCGCTCGTTTAGGGTGTATAACAATGATGATTTTATTGGTATACAGCTTGGTGGTGCGGTTAAAAACGTAATTGCTATTGGTGCAGGGATTTCTGATGGAGTAGGGTTTGGTGCAAATGCACGTACCGCGCTTATTACCCGTGGTTTAGCAGAGTTATCGCGTTTGGGTTGTGCCCTAGGTGCAAAACCTGAAACCTTTATGGGCATGGCTGGGTTAGGTGATTTAATTCTGACCTGTACCGATAACCAATCGCGCAATCGCCGTTTTGGTTTAGCCTTAGGCAAAGGTGAGAGTGTTGATGATGCCATTGCATCAATCGGCCAAGTGGTTGAAGGATTTAGAAATACCAAAGAAGTGTATTTACTCGCGCAGCGTGCTGGTGTTGAAATGCCAATTACCGAGCAAATATACAAAGTACTCTATGAAAATAAAGACATGAAAGCAGCTGCTATGGCCTTATTAGGTCGTGAACAAAAGTCAGAATAAAACGAACTGCTAGGTTTTAGGTGACAGGTATTTTTGTTTACCTAAAACCTAAAACCTAAAACCTAAAACCTTATTGGGCGTTTACAAAGCCAAGCTGGCGCCAAGATTCATACACAAACACAGCTACTGCATTAGACAGATTCATACTGCGACTATCGGCTTGCATAGGTATACGCACGCGTTGCTCGTTTGGCAGTGCTTGAATCATGTCATCAGGTAAGCCTCGGGTTTCTGGGCCGAATACTAAGCAATCACCCGCTTCATACTGTGCTTGGTGATGAAATTGGCTACCTTTAGTAGTGCAAGCATACACCTTTTTAGGTTGGCACTTTTCTAAGTAAGCATCAAATGAGGCATGGCGTTGTACATGGCTAAATTCGTGATAGTCAAGTCCAGCGCGTTTTACACGTTTGTCATCCCACTCAAACCCTAACGGTTCAATTAAATGCAATGAATAGCCAGTATTGGCACATAAACGAATGATATTCCCGGTGTTAGGCGGAATTTCAGGTTGGTATAAAACAATATCCAGCACAATAAGCCCTATAAAATCTTTAATTTGACTGGCTCAGTATACACGAACAATGAATAAAAAATGATATACTACAAACATTAAATACAACTTACACTTGGACAGATACGTGCATAATCGCAGTTATGAATTTTGGGTCAAAGCTTCAAGCATAGTGACCATGGTCATGGTGAGCCTAATGATTGCGACCAAAGCATGGGCTTGGCTGGCGTCGGGTTCGGCGTCAATGCTTGGCTCATTAACCGACTCATTAATGGATATTACCGCGACGCTAATGAGCTTTTTAGTTTTATCGTATGCACTGCGTCCTGCGGATGATGACCACCGGTTTGGTCACGGTAAAGCGGAGGCGCTTGCAGGGTTAGGCCAAGCTGCATTTATTGCGGGCTCGGGCTGTTTATTAATGTTTCATGGTATCGAGCGATTAATAAACCCAGTAGAACTTTCGCACTCATTATTAGGTGTATGGGTGAGTATTTTTGCCATTGCTTGTACCTTGGTAATTGTATTTGTGCAAAATAAAGTCGTGAAGCACACAGAATCAATCGCTATAAAAGCCGACTCCGTTCACTACAAGGGCGATTTAATTTTAAATGCGGCGGTATTGCTTGCTATTTTACTCGCCTACTATGGCGTACTGTATGCCGACCCATTGTTTGCTATCGGTGTGGCAGGTTATTTATTGTATAACAGTTGGGATATAGCAACCGAAAGTGCCTCGCATTTAATGGACAAAGAGCTACCCGATGAAGAAAAGCAAAGTATTTTTGAAATAGCGCGTAACCATAATGATGTTTATGGGGTGCACGGTATTCGCACTCGACAGGGCGGTAAAGTTAAGTTTATTCAACTGCATTTAGAGCTTGATGACAATTTACCGCTTATTCGTGCCCATAAAGTGGCAGATGAAGTGGAGCTGATGATCACTCAGCAATTTGAATCTGAAGTTGATATTTTGATTCACCTAGATCCGCTGTCGCTTAGTAGTTAACCTATTGAATCACAAAATTTATAAAGGCTTGTTAGCAATGGTTGGCGAATTTCGTCCCGCTCAAAAAACAGCTCGTGCTTAGCCCCTTTAAACTGCTTTATTAGGGTGTTTTTATGTCGGCTTGCAAGCTTATGCTGAGCTTGGTTATCAACCACTTCGTCATTTTCTGCGCTGGCTATAAATAACGGGGTTGTTATGGATAGTTTATCGAGCGCTTTAATAAATGAAAAAACAGTATGCAGCCAGCCATAGGTAACACCGCCTAATTGTAATAGTGGCGTTTGCTGATAAGTTGCCCTAAATTGATCATAGCGTATTTGGCTACTGGTTAAAGTGTTAAGCGCAAACTCTTCAGGTGTATAATCGCTTTGTCCTAACGCATAACACCCTGAGAACCCTAATAATGACGCACTGGCGGCGATAAACTGTGCTACGGGTTTTGGTATTCCTTTAGTATGAATATCAAACATGGGCGCAGATAAAAACGCCCCACTAAAGTCATGTGAGTAACGTGCTAAGTAATCAAACGCAATAGCGCCGCCCATTGAATGGCTAAGCAGTAGTTTTTTACCTTGCCAATGCTGCTTTACCACCTCAAGATTGAATTGATTGAGATCGTGACTGTAATCTTCAAATTGTTTGACATAGCCTTTATGGGGGTTTTTTAATAACCGATAAGAGCGTCCTTGGCCTTGGTGATCAACAATAAAAACAGCAAAATTATTACAATAAAGCTCCCAAAGCAGCTCTTTGTATTTATCGAGTCCTTCAATGCGCCCAGAACTAATAACAATGGCAGTGTGAGCCTGTTTAGGCTTAGCGTAAGCATAAAATAATTTACCGGCAGCCGTGCTTAAATAGGCTTTTTTGAGTGTATTAGTATAAAACTCATTAATGGCAGGCAGGTTATTTTCAAGCTCGCTTTCATTGCTATAAAACATGGTCTCTCTTTTGTATTGGTAAGCTTATCTCAACGCATAACCCGCCAGCGTCCTTATTTGATAAAGCTAAATTTCCGCCGTGGGCAATCACCGCACTTTTTGCAATGGCTAAACCCAGCCCAGTGCCGCCGCTGACTCGGTCGCGGGCGTCTGATTGCCTAAAAAATGGCTCACATAGTTTATCAAGTTGCGCTGCGGGAACGCCAGGGCCGTCATCACATATTTGTATAGTGATGATATCACTGTGTTTTAAGGTGATGCTAATAGTATGTTGTGCGTATTTAATTGCATTACGTAAAATATTTTCTAGAGCACTGGCAATCAGCATTTCGTCGCACTCTATATTTACCTCAGCATCACCTTGAATATGCAGCGTTTTATTGTGCTGTTTTGCTTCAAACTGAGCATCGTTAATCACATGGTCAACAATAACTTGTAACGACTGCGCCTGCAGTGATAAAGGTTGGCTATTGGCTTCTAAGCGCGATACCTGCAATACATCGGCTATCATTTTATCAAGTTGATTTGCTTCTTTTTCAATACGCAATAAATACGATTGGCTGGCTTCACTCGCTTGCATTTGCGCCAGCCCTGTGGCCATTTTTAAGCGTGTTAGTGGGGAGCGCAATTCATGGGATATATCGGCAAGTAAACGCTTTTGAGCGCTAAGTAGTTGCTCTAATTGATCAGCCATACGGTTAAAATCGCGTCCTAAAACTCCAAGCTCATCTTTTCGTTGGCTATTTATTGCCGCGCGCGCACTTAAATCGCCATTTGAGAGCCTAATTGCGGCTTGTTTTAAGCTATTTATAGGGGCAATTAAGTTACGACTAAATAAAAAGCTTAATGTAAGTGAGGCGATAATGGCGATAGAAATTTTTAACCAAACCGGCAACAATCTTAAGCCAATAAAGAGCGGTCGCTGTTGATTTATATCGATTTCATATAACGCAAATTCGCCTTCAGGTACTCGAATGCGCACAGGGCCAAAAGCTTGGTAATATTCAGTAAAAATAATTTGAGGTGGCATGCCTTCACTAAAGTTCAGTAAGCTAAAATCAATATTATTCTCAACTTTTTTACTGATCAAAAACTCATCACTACTTAGTGAATTTAAATAAAGTAACTTGCGCTTACTTAAACGCGGGTGAGTAATAATGTCATGAATAGATCGCTTGTGTTTATGTGCACTACGTTCGATACCTCGAGCCAAGTGTTCTAGATTTTTTTGCATGGGCCCTTTTAGGGGGTCATGGCTAATAGCATTGATCAGCGAAATATTACTTAAGAAAAATAGCGCAGTAAAAGTGCCAATGATCGTTAGCCAAAACCAAGCAAAGACTTTAAAAAACAAATAATGTCGAGGGTGTCTTAACCAGCTAAAACGCGTTACTTTACTCTCCTTGGATAAAGACATAACCCGTCCCTCGAATAGTTTTAATTTTTTCCCCCGCGATATGCTCGGCTATTTTTTTTCGAATATTACTCACATGCATATCAATAGAGCGATCAAATGACGCTAAACGCCGTCCTAGTACCTCTTCGCTTATTTGCTCTTTGCTAATTACATCTGGCGCGTGTTTTACTAGGGGCTGTTGATCTTTGTAGTACATATATCAATCAGCCCACATTGGTA
>NZ_JASDDE010000097.1:0-6881 GCF_030407565.1 Pseudoalteromonas sp. APC 3694 | reverse complement strand
TTACAAACCTCGCGCCGCGATTAAATCGCCCCTAGTTTGAACAAATTTTAATCCGTAAAGGGCAACAGACCCTAATATTAACGGCATTTATCGCCGCCACCTCTGTAATACCAACCAACGCCGAGTTATACTCGGCGTGTTTTGTTTTAATTAAGAGCAAGTATGTCTACACAATTACGAATTTTTAAAGCGGATGCGGCATTAAAATGGTTTAAAGCGGGTTGGCTAATTTTTAAAACTCAGCCATTAACCTTTATCTTTATGCACTTGTTTATTGGCATTGTTGGCTTGTTGTCTTTATTTTTGCCGTTATTACAGATAGTCGCAGCATTGGCTACACCATTTTTAACCGCTGGTTTTTATCAAGCCGTGCTTACCAAGCAGCAAGGCGGAAAAATTATGCTAGCCGACATTTTGAAGCCCTTTTCAGCAAAAGGAAATCGGTTAGGCTTATTTCGCTTAGCGCTTTATCAAATGGGTGCCGGTATTTTAATTGCGCTGCTCGCCAATGGGTTATTTGCCGATGCGATTGCGGTTATGACGCAGCCTGACTTAGACCCTAATACAGCAATTAGCCAAATGCTTGAGAGTATTTCGTTTGCCAATGTGGCACTGTTTTTAATTGCGCTGTCGATATACTTTACTTCGTTTGCCTATGCGGTACCGCTGGTTTACTTTAATAAAGAACAACGTATTTTAAATGCCTTAAAAAGTTCGTTTATGGTGTTTTATTATAATATTTTACCATTGAGTGTTTATGGTATTATTTGCGCATTATTAATTGTGGTGTCGATGTTCTTATCGCTACTACCGCTGTTGATTTTAATGCCAATTTGCTACATTAGTTTCTTTGTTTCTTATCAGGCTATTTTTATGCCCGTTGTGCCACCAAGTGATGACAGTAACATTAAGCCTTTAAGTAGCGAGCAAAGCGGACGCTTTGACGCTTAATGGATGATACGTTAAAACAAAAGCTAAAAAACTATGTGCTTTGGTTACTGGGAAGGCAAGAGTATTCGCGCCGAGAGTTAACCCAAAAGTTACAGCAAAGAGAAGCAACCGACGAGTTCATAGAAAACCTGCTTGATTGGTGCGAAAAGCATAATTTTATTAACGAGCAGCGTTACTGTGAAGGGTTTGTAAGAAAGCACATATTTAAATGCCATGGCTTAAAGCGAATTCAAAGTGAGGCCATGAGCAAAGGGATTGATAGAGCACTGCTTGAAACAGTGGTTGAAGAGCTGGAAATAGATTGGTTTGAGCTCGCGCAGGAAGCGTACAACAAAAAATATTCAACGACACCGGCAAACCTCGAGTACAAAGAAAAGGCTAAGCGCGTGCGCTACTTAATGTATCGAGGATTTAGCTATGATCAAATAAATTTTGCAATGCAAGCACAGTAAATACAGGTGAGACTTTCACATGCAGCACATGACTACCGCACAAATTAGGCAACAGTTTTTAGACTTTTTTGCCAGCAAGCAACACCAAGTTGTTCCTTCTAGTTCGCTTATACCGGGTAACGATGCCACGTTGTTATTTAATAATGCCGGTATGGTGCAATTTAAAGATGTATTTTTAGGCGCTGAAAGCCGCCCTTACACACGCGCAACCAGTTCGCAGCGTTGTGTGCGCGCTGGTGGTAAACATAACGATTTAGAAAACGTAGGTTACACAGCACGTCATCATACCTTTTTTGAAATGCTAGGTAATTTCAGCTTTGGTGATTACTTTAAGCAAGATGCAATTAAATTTGCGTGGGAGTTTTTAACTGAGGTTGTAAAACTACCAAAAGAAAAGCTGTTAGTAACTATTTACCATGATGACGAAGAAGCCTTTGGCTACTGGGCTAACGATATAGGCTTACCTGAAGATCGTATTATTCGTATTGCAACGAGCGATAACTTTTGGTCTATGGGTGATACGGGTCCTTGTGGTCCATGTTCTGAAATATTTTATGATCATGGCGAGCATATTTGGGGCGGTCCTCCGGGCACACCTGAAGAAGATGGTGACCGTTTCATTGAAATTTGGAACTTAGTATTTATGCAATACAACCGTCAAAGCGACGGGACTATGGAGCCACTTCCTAAGCAATCTGTTGATACAGGTATGGGCCTTGAGCGTATTTCAGCTATTTTACAAGGTGTGCATTCAAACTACGAAATCGACTTATTCCAAGGCTTAATTGCGGCCGCTGCAAGCGTTACCAATGCACAAGATATGGATGATAAATCACTTCGCGTGGTAGCCGATCATATTCGTTCGTGTGCATTTTTAATTTCAGATGGGGTTATGCCATCAAATGAAGGCCGTGGTTATGTATTGCGTCGTATTATTCGTCGTGCTGTACGTCACGGTAATAAGTTAGGTGCTAAAGGCGCGTTTTTCTATAAATTGGTTGCTGCACTTATTGAGCAAATGGGTCAAGCGTACCCAGAGCTTGCTAAGCAACAAGAAATTATTGAAAAAGTACTGCGGATTGAAGAAGAGCAGTTTGGTAAAACGCTTGAGCGTGGTTTAGCTATTTTAGAAGAAAGCTTGAGTGATTTAGCCGGGGATGTGATCCCAGGTGACTTAGTATTTAAACTTTACGATACCTATGGTTTCCCTGCCGATTTAACAGCCGATGTAGCGCGTGAGCGCCAAATGACCATTGACCATCAAGGTTTTGAAGCATGCATGGCAGTACAACGTAAAACTGCACAGCAAGCGGGCAAATTTGGTGCAGATTATAATAAGCAATTAAAATCAGATAAGCACACTGATTTTAAAGGCTACGATAGTAATCATTATCGTGGCACTGTGGTTGAGATTTTTGCCGGTGGCGAATCTGTATCGTTATTAGAAGATGGTCAGCAAGGTATTATTGTTTTAGACCGTACTCCGTTTTACGCTGAATCAGGCGGCCAAATTGGTGATAGCGGTACAATTACTGTTGCCGGTGGTGAGTTTAATGTAACGAATACCACTAAATTGGGTAATGCTTTTGCTCATCATGGAACAGTTCAAGGGCGTATTGGCGTTAACGATAAAGTGGATGCGACTATTGACGATGCGCGTCGTGAAAGCATTAAGAAAAATCACACAGCTACGCACATTTTACATGAAGCATTACGTCAGCTTTTAGGTGAGCACGTATCGCAAAAAGGCTCACTTGTGCAGCCAGATCGTCTGCGTTTTGACTTCTCACATTTTGAAGCGGTGACCAAACAAGAACTGCGCGAAATTGAACGTGTAGTAAATGACGAAATTCGTCGTAACTTTGCACTTAATACTGAGCTAATGGCAATTGATGATGCTAAAGCAAAAGGTGCTATGGCATTGTTTGGCGAAAAGTACGATGACGAAGTACGTGTAGTAACCATAGGTGATTACTCAATTGAGCTTTGTGGTGGTACACACGTAGAGCGTGCAGGTGACATTGGTTTATTCAAAATTGTATCTGAAAGCGGTATTGCTGCTGGTGTTCGTCGTATTGAAGCGGTAACGGGTGCAGAAGCAATCGCTTATGTTAATGAACAAGAACAGCAATTAGCAGATGTTGCAGCGCTTGTAAAAGGTGACAGTGCGTCAGTACTTGAAAAAGTAACTGCCTTACTTGAAAAGTCGAAAGGACTTGAAAAGCAAGTTGCCCAACTTAACGATAAACTAGCCAGTGCGGCAGGTGCATCGTTACTTGATTCAGTGGTTGAAATTAATGGGGTTAAATTGTTAGTTGCCAACGTTGAGGGCACAGAATCAAAAGCGCTTCGTGGCATGGTTGATGATCTTAAAAATAAGATTGGCTCAGGCGTTATTGCTTTAGGTGTTGCCAGCGGTGATAAAGTAAGCCTAATTGCGGGTGTAACTAAAGACTTGACCGGTAAAGTAAAAGCGGGTGAGTTAGTTAACCACATGGCAGGCCAAGTAGGTGGTAAAGGCGGCGGTCGTCCAGATATGGCGCAAGCGGGTGGTTCTGAGCCACAAAACTTAACTGCAGCACTTGATAGCGTAACAGCTTGGTTAACTGAGCGTACTTAAGCTTAAGTGGCACTTATAGTTCAAAAATTTGGCGGCACTTCGGTAGGCTCAATAGAGCGTATTGAAGCGGTCGCCGACCTTGTTGTTAAAACTAAGCAACAAGGCCACCAAGTGGTCGTGGTGCTTTCGGCAATGTCGGGAGAAACCAATCGCTTAATTAATCTTGCCAAACAAATCGACTCTCGCCCGAGTAGTCGTGAACTCGATGTATTACTCAGTACCGGTGAACAAGTCTCTATAGCTTTATTAGCGATGGCCATTATTAAACGCGGCCATTCAGCGGTAAGCTTACTAGCCGATCAAGTGAATATATTAACCGATAACATGTTCGGTAAAGCCCGTGTAGAAGAAGTTGCGGCAACGCGTTTAAAACATGAACTTGAACATAACCGTATTGCTATTATTGCCGGCTTTCAGGGGCGCGATATTGAGGGCAACGTGACCACGCTTGGCCGTGGTGGCACCGATACCTCTGCAGTTGAAGTAGCGGGTGCAATAAAAGCGGATGAATGTCAGATCTATACCGATGTTGATGGCGTATATACTACAGACCCGCGTGTGGAACCTAACGCACGACGTTTAAGTCATGTCACCTTTGCTGAAATGCTTGAGCTGGCAAGTTTAGGCGCTAAAGTGTTACATATTCGCTCTGTAGAATCTGCTGGTAAACACAATGTCCCTCTGCGGGTGTTATCTAGCTTTAAACCCGATGAAGGCACGTTAATTAGTTTTGAGGAGAGCGACGTGACAAGCAATGTCGTATCGGGTATTGCATTTAATCGAGATGAGTGCTTAATTAAGGTGCATGGAATGCCGCAAGGCACCAAACATCTTGCAAAAGTTTTGAAACTTTTTGCTGATAATGGCATCGAAATAGATATGATTAATCAAATTAATCATAAAGTTGAAAAAGTTGACTATGCTTTTACTGTGCATTTAAATGATTACTTAAACGCACTTGATTTGTTAACGGCTGAGCAACAGCAATTTGACGCACAGGCAATTGACGGATTGACCAATGTGGCGAAAGTGTCAGCGGTGGGTATGGGGATGAAATCTCATTCCGGGGTAGCGAGTTTATTTTTTGATTCGTTAGCACAAGAAAACATTGATGTGATGTTTGTTGCCACCTCAGAGATCAAAATTTCAGTTTTAATAGATGAAAAATACCTAGAGCTGGCTGTTCGTGCATTACATAAGACATTTTTAACAGAAAATGAATAGATTGAGAGTTTTTACTTACTTTTTAGTCTAATTTTAATTAAAATGTTTGTGCGGAATCTTATAATTTTATTGGAACATGGGAGCAAGAGAATGCTAATACTAACTCGTAGAGTAGGCGAGACCCTTATGATTGGTGACGAAGTAACCGTTACTGTTCTAGGTGTTAAAGGAAATCAAGTTCGTATCGGTGTTAACGCACCTAAAGACGTATCAGTTCATCGTGAAGAAATTTACATGCGCATACAAGCTGAAAAGTCTAACCCTAATCCGGGCAATGCTTAATCAACATAGTATAAAATGTGCTAGTTAATATAACTATGACATTTGTAAAAGCCACTCATTGAGTGGCTTTTTTGTTTATAAAATCAATCGTTTCTTCGTCGAGTATTGCCTTAGAAATGTATTGCATACCGCTTTTACTTTTTAACAATAGTCCACAATCTGTAGTAATAATTTCGTTAATGTCGTGCCAAGCTAACTGGTAATTTTTGTAATGATTGGTTGATTTTATTCCGTCTTCGTCGAAGGTGAGAGTGACTTCAGAACCAGACGCTCTGCTTAGCATTTGCCTGGTAACCCACCATGGGCGGCGATAGTAAAAGGCGATGCATTCGAGTAGGGCTAGCATCAGCAAAAATGTACCTAGGTAATGATCTCCTAAACCATAAATACCAAATAATCCCAATACAACAAGCAGTGCTAATAAAAAATATTTAGGTTGCGCGCGTTTACTATAAGGCAGCGATTGGTCGAAGCATTCATAAAAGTAAGGTTTATCGAGTTTATAGGTTGTCGTAAATACCATGCATCTATACTTAAAAGCTATTTTTTATCATTTTAGCAAGCTATGTGGTAAATGCGCAGCTTAAAAAGAATTAATAGTTCAGAGTTTATAATTAATGGGTAGCAACTTGGCGACTAATACTTAACACAAAAAAGCGACCGAATGGTCGCTTTTTAAAAAGGGGGCTGAATTAGCAATTTGTTTCTTCAGCGTTGACACCTTCTTTTACTTCTTCACAGGCATCTTCTACTTTATTTTGAACATCTGTCACGGCCTCGTCGATGCGTTCACCGGCTTCTTCTGCATGATTGTCTTCACAACCCATAATAAATGCACTTGCGAATAGGCCAATAGCTGCTGCTTTAAGTGTTGATGATTTCATAATGTAATTCCTTGTATATAAATTTAAAAAAGTTCGTTGTTTCTTATCTACCTGGGGCTTTTACCACGTAAAGCGCCAGAGACAAGTGAAATAACCAGTAAAACTAAAAAGATAAAAAATATGATCTTAGCAATTCCTGCTGCGGCTCCTGCAATACCACCAAATCCTAAAACGGCTGCGATTAGTGCGATCACCAAAAATGTAATTGTCCAGCGTAACATTGTCATCTCCTTGATTTATCTAAGTGTTAAAGTGTTGTTTTTATATAAGCGAGTAATATGCCAATATTTTATTTTGTTTTAAATCAATGGTTTAATTTGTTTTTTGAGTTTGGCTTTATATTAGGTTGGTAATTTTTACGGTTTTATCTGTAACTTATTCACAGTGGTGTCTGATGAGATAATAAATAGTTTTTACATTCGTTATTTTGGTAAGACCAATTAACATTTGCTTTGGCAGTTTTTAGTG
>NZ_JASDDE010000096.1:0-6941 GCF_030407565.1 Pseudoalteromonas sp. APC 3694 | reverse complement strand
ATATTATTTTTTAATATTTACTTCTGTGATATTAATTCTCTTTTAAAGAACATGATATAAAAATAACTTTAAGGATAAAAAATGAATAAGCTTTCTCTTATTATTCCAACATTACTTATTATTTCAGGATGTAAAAGCACAGATATAAGCCGTGCTGTAAAAGATGGAATTAACGGCGCTATAAATGGTGCGTCGAGCACTACAAGTCAAGCTATTATGCCATCTAGTTCAATAACTTATACAACAACAGAAACAACAATCTCCACTTACAAAGCAACAAAGGAATCAAGAGATTTTGGTAATATTACTTTAGCTAAGACCACTGTAAATCCTACAAAACAAACTAGGGTTATAATTAACCAGTGCATACATCCTCGTGTTGGAGCAGTTAAATGTGAAGCTTATATGCACGAAATTAGCCCAGAAGGTTGGATAGTCGATTCACAGAATAATAAAATACACCTTGAAAAACGTTCAAGATATAATGATAAGGTCGTACCGGCAGGTAATTATTATATGAAAGTAAAAACAGAGGGCGTAGCTAAAGAGAGCTATGCGGTTGGTGATATCACAATTATTCCATTTGTTACAAATTATGTTGATATAACATTTGAATAAAAATATATAAAAAAAGCAAACCCGAAGGTTTGCTTTTGACTCCATTCTAACAAAAAGAATTATTTACACTTTTAAATAATCCATAATGCCTTCTGCAGCATTACGCCCCTCAAATATAGCAGTAACCACTAAGTCTGAACCACGAACAATATCGCCTCCAGCAAATATTTTAGGATTAGTGGTTTGATGGGTAAATTCACCTTGCTCGGGTGCATTAATACCACCCCAGTGGTTAATTTCTACCTCGTACTGCTCTAACCAATCCATTTTATGTGGCTTAAAACCAAATGCCATAATCACTTGTGTGGCTTCAATAATATGCTCTGAACCCGGTACTTCCTCAGCGCGACGGCGGCCGTTTTCATCTGCCTCGCCAAGCTGAGTTTTTACCATTTTAACACCGGCTACAGCACCTTTGTCATCAAGTACAATCCCTTTAGGCTGAACGTTATAAGTAAAAATGACGCCCTCTTCTTTGGCATTTTTTACTTCGCGTTTTGAACCAGGCATGTTCTCTTCATCACGACGATAAGCACACGTTACTTTTAACGCGTTATGACGAATAGAGGTACGCACACAGTCCATTGCTGTATCACCACCACCTAGTACCACTACTTTTTGGTTTGCCATATCAATGCAAGCTTGTTTAGACTCATCGTAACCCATAACACGATTAGTGTTACCAATTAAAAATGGCAGGGCATCATGTACTCCCGGTGCATCTTCGTTCTCAAGCCCCGCTCGCATACTCTGATAAGTCCCCACGCCCAAAAATACAGCGTCATACTCATTAAGTATTTCATCCATGCTAATGTCTTTACCTACTTCGACATTAAGCTTGAATTCAACACCCATTTCGGTAAATATTTCGCGACGTTTTTGCATGACTTCTTTTTCTAATTTAAAAGAAGGAATACCAAAGGTTAACAGCCCACCAATTTCAGGGTGACGGTCAAATACCACAGGCTTTACGCCATTACGCACTAAGATATCTGCACAGCCTAGGCCCGCAGGCCCTGCGCCAATAATGGCAACTTTTTTATCAGTCCATGTCACATAGGACATGTCTGGTTTCCAGCCCATTTTAAACGCGGTGTCGGTGATGTATTTTTCAATATTACCGATTGTTACTGCACCAAACTCTTCATCTAATGTACATGAGCCTTCGCATAAGCGGTCTTGCGGGCATACTCGTCCACACACTTCTGGCAAACTGTTAGTACGGTGCGATAGCTCAGCGGCCTCTAAAATACGCCCTGTACGGATCAGTTTTAACCATTGTGGAATATAATTATGTACTGGACATTTCCACTCACAATAAGGGTTACCACAATCAAGGCAACGATCCGCTTGTGAATTAACCTGATTTTCTGAAAAGGGTTCATAAATTTCTACGAACGATTTTTTACGCGACGAGATTGGTTTTTTGCGTGGATCTACACGCTGCACGTCTATAAATTGATATACATTTTCGCTCATACTGCCCCCTTATTGCGCCTGAACACGTAGTTCGGCGCTACTGCGAGCGCGGTGCCCGAGTAAACTTTTTACGTCACTTGATTTAGGTTTTACTAATTTGAACATCGGTAAATAAAGTTCAAAGTTAGCTAAAATAGTTTCTGCTCTGCATGAGCCTGTTAGCTCTAAATGATCAGCAATTAAGCCGCGTAAATGCTCTTGATGTGAACTTAAGTCATCTAAAGTAACCACTTCAACCAACTCTGGGTTAATGCGTTTCTCAAAATCACCTCGTTCATCCAAAATGTAAGCGAAACCACCGGTCATACCTGCACCAAAGTTCACTCCTACATTACCAAGTACACACACAACGCCACCGGTCATGTATTCACAACCGTTATCACCTACGCCCTCAACAACAGCTTGCACGCCTGAATTACGTACAGCAAAACGCTCGCCTGCACATCCTGCTGCAAACAATTTACCGCCGGTTGCACCATATAAACAGGTATTGCCAATAATTGTTGCTTTATGACTTTCAAATGACGAACCCAATGGTGGGCGAATAACTAGCTTACCGCCAGCCATGCCTTTACCAACGTAATCGTTAGCATCGCCAACCAAAGTCATTTCAAGGCCACCGGCATTCCATACACCGAATGACTGACCCGCTGTACCATGTAATTCAATAACTACCGGATCTGCGGCCATGCCTTGATTACCGTGTTTATCAGCAATATACCCAGAAAGCATGGCACCTACTGATCTGTCGGTATTACAAATACGACTTACTAATGAAATGCCGCTTGAGTTATCTATTGCCTCTTGTGCCTTACCAAGTAAGTTCTCATTTAACTCACCTAAATAATGCGAGCTATTTGGAGCACTGCAAAACAAAGTTTCACCCGTTGGATTATTTGGCTGAGCGATAACCGCTGATAAATCTATTTTTTGCTGCTTCGCTGTTTTGCCTTCAATGGCTTCGAGTAAGTCTAAGCGACCAATTAAATCGGTTAGGTTTGCAACCCCTAAACTTGCCATAATTTCACGCGCTTCTTGAGCAATAAACTTAAAGTAGTTCATCGCCATTTCTGGCAGACCATGATAATGCTTTTGACGTAATGTTTCGTCTTGTGTTGCCACACCTGTCGCACAGTTATTTAAGTGACAGATCCGTAAGTATTTACAGCCTAATGCAACCATAGGCCCTGTGCCAAAGCCAAAACTTTCGGCGCCTAAAATGGCCGCTTTGATGATATCAAGGCCCGTTTTTAAACCACCATCTGTTTGCAGGCGAATACGATGGCGAAGGCCATTTTCTACCAATGCTTGCTGTGTTTCAGCAAGTCCCAACTCCCATGGGCTGCCAGCGTATTTAACCGAGGTTAATGGACTTGCACCCGTTCCGCCGTCATAGCCTGAAATGGTAATTAAGTCGGCATAAGCTTTTGCTACACCGGTTGCAATTGTGCCAACACCCGGTTCAGATACCAGTTTTACTGAAATCAATGCATTCGGGTTTACTTGTTTTAAGTCAAAAATAAGCTGGGCTAAATCTTCGATAGAATAAATATCGTGATGCGGCGGAGGTGAAATAAGTGTCACACCCGGTACCGAGTAACGAAGCTTGGCAATATAGGGCGTTACTTTTTCACCCGGTAATTGTCCGCCTTCCCCAGGTTTAGCGCCTTGTGCCACTTTTATTTGAATAACATCAGCGCTACGTAAGTAATGTGGGGTGACACCAAATCGACCCGAAGCTACTTGTTTAATACGTGAATTTTTTTCTGTACCGTAACGCAGCTTATCTTCGCCACCTTCACCAGAATTTGAGCAACCACCTAAACGATTCATGGCAATTGCGAGTGCTTCATGGGCTTCTGGCGATAATGCACCAATACTCATGGCGGCTGAGTCAAACCGTTTATAAAGCTCAGTGGCAGGCTCTACCTCATCAATGCTTATCCCCTTTTCTGGCAGTTTTAAAGCCAACATATCGCGCAGAGTCGCGACTGGACGGTGATTAACTAGCTTTGCGTATTCGCTGTAATCACTGTACTCGCCGCTACGTACTGCTTTTTGTAACGTTTGAATCACATCAGGGTTGTAAGCATGGTACTCGCCGCCGTGTACGTACTTAAATAAACCACCATGGCTTAATAATTTACGTTTACTAAACGCCAGTTTATGCAAGCTTTGCTGATCGTCATCAAAGTCGCTAAAACACGCCCCTTTTATGCGACTTGCAACGCCCTTAAAACACATCTCAACAATCGCGTCCGATAAGCCAACCGCTTCAAACAACATCGAACAACGATATGAAGCCACGGTACTAATGCCCATTTTAGACATGATTTTGTACAAGCCTTTATTAATTGCTTGACGATAAGCCAGTGTAACTTCACAGTATGACTTATTAATTACCTTGGTATCGCTCATAGCCACAAGTGACTCGTACGCTAAATACGGGTAAATTGCGGTTGCACCAAATCCAAGTAGTACCGCAAATTGATGCGCATCGCGAACGCTGCCAGTTTCAATAATAATATTTGACTCACAGCGTAATTTATTATCTACCAAGCGTTTTTGTACCGCACCCACCGCCATAGCAGCAGGAATAGGTAATTGATTGTCATCAAAGTTACGATCCGTTAATACCAGCATAATACAGCCAGATGCGGCTTTTGCTTGTGCTTCATCACAGATGCGCTTAACCGCATTCTCAAGGCCTTCTTCTACGGTGTAAGTAATATCAATCTTACAATAGCTGTAATGCGCTTCATCGGCGTTAAGTAGCTGCTGCATATCAGCATACATTAAAATAGGCGTATCAAATTGCAGGCGTTTAGCGTGCCCTGTTGTTTCATTAAATACGTTTTGCTCACTGCCAATACACGTTGCAAGCGACATTACATGGTTTTCACGTAACGGATCAATCGGCGGATTAGTAACCTGAGCAAACTTTTGACGGAAATAATCATAAAGTGAACGGTGCCCTTCACTCAGTACGGCAAACGGCGTATCGTCACCCATTGAGCCAGTGGCTTCTTGCCCATTTTCACCCATGACACGAATGACGCTGTCTAGCTCTTCGTTAGTATAGCCAAACATCTTTTGGTATTTGACAAGGGTTTCATCATCAAATGAGCGATTGCCCGCATCTTGCTCGGTAAGTGCTTCAAAAGGCGTTAATCGTTTAACGTTTTCTTCTAACCACGACTTATAAGGGTGGCGTGATTTTAAATCTTGGTCAATTTCATCTGAATGCCAAATTTTACCCAATTTAGTATCAATAACGAGGAGTTCGCCTGGGCCAACACGTCCTTTTTCTACCACCTCATCAGCGGTGTAATCCCAAATCCCCACCTCAGAAGCTAAAGTAATAAAGCCATCTTGAGTAATAATATAACGCGCAGGGCGCAGGCCATTACGGTCTAAGTTACAGGCTGCAAAGCGCCCATCAGACATAACGATGCCTGCAGGGCCATCCCACGGTTCCATATGCATAGAGTTAAAATCATAGAACGCACGTAAGTCGTCATCCATAGCTCGATTTTTTTGCCATGCTGGCGGCACTAGCATGCGCATCGCACGGAATAAATCCATACCACCAGCTAAAAATAACTCCAGCATATTATCGAGGCTAGATGAGTCAGACCCTGTCTCATTAACAAACGGCGCTGCGCTTTGTAAATCAGGAATAAGTGGCGAAGCAAATTTATAAGAACGGGCACGTGCCCATTGGCGGTTACCTTCAATAGTATTAATTTCACCATTGTGCGCTAAATAACGAAATGGTTGCGCTAAAGGCCAGCGAGGCTGTGTGTTTGTAGAGAAGCGTTGATGAAAAACACAAATAGCACTAGTCATGCGAATATCCGCAAGATCAAGGTAAAAATTAGGCAAGTCAGCAGGCATCATTAAGCCTTTATATATTGTGACTAACCCAGATAAGCTCGCAATATAAAATGATTCATCGTCCATTAGACGCTTTTCTGCACGACGACGTGCAACATACAAGCGGCGTTCTAAATCTTTAGAACGCCAACCTTCTGGCGCACTAATAAAAATTTGTTCAAACCCAGGCAATTGCTTTAGTGCTATAGGTCCTAACATTGATGGATCGGTAGGGACAACACGCCAACCTAAAATATTAAGCGTTTCTTTTTCTAGTTCTTCGCTTAAAACATCTTTAGCTGCTTGTGCTAATACCGGATCAGCATTGAGGAAAATCATCCCAACGGCGTAATTTTTACCTAAATGCCAATTATTTTCAGCAGCAATAGCACGAAAGAAGCTGTCTGGTTTTTGAAGTAACAAGCCACAACCATCACCCGTTTTACCATCAGCAGATATACCGCCGCGGTGCTGCATGCGATCTAAACCGGTGATCGCCGTACGGATGAGTCGGTGACTCGCTTGGTTATTAACTTGGGCTATTAAGCCAAAGCCACAATTATCTTTTTCTAGTTTTGAGTCATATAACATGGACCCCTCCCCTTGCTGCACTGTTAACGTGGATGAACGGCTCGACGATTTGCTAACAGACGATCAAAATTAGCGTTATTCCTAACCTGAGTCAATATTTTTCTGAATACATATTCATTATATTGAATATATTTCAACTTCATTAAAAATCATAAAATAATGCTAAATATTAACATTTGAGTAGGTATTGGATCGAAAACTTTAATGACACCGGTGTTATTTTTAAGAACTTGTAAATAAAACCTCCCCCACAATAGGCAGTTTACGTAAACGTAAACCATGCAAATAATGAATAATTATTCATGGCCGTATTTTATTCTTTATTAACTTGCTGATATTTACCTTTTACAAGCAAATTAATTAATAGTTTTTTACAG
>NZ_JASDDE010000095.1:0-7095 GCF_030407565.1 Pseudoalteromonas sp. APC 3694 | reverse complement strand
TTATTCACAAAGAGGTTAAGAGACGCTGCGCTTTTAGAGCTAGTGAAAAAACAATTAATCACTCGGGCTCATGGTTATTGTTTTCTCATTTACTCCTCATTCACCTCTCTTTGTGCAAAAAGATCTTAAAGAGATTTTATTCACCACAGAGGGTTAGAGCACACAGAGGAAATGATTAAAGACATGTTTTATTTGTTTTGTCTTCTCTGTGTAGCGCGAAGCGCCTCGGTGTACTCTGTGGTTCAAAATGGTTTGTAGGCGCTGGTTATCACGCGCATTTTATTAAACCCTGCGCGAGGTAAACTCCCGCCTACGGGTATAAAAACCTTGCTATATTAACCGTAAGGTTTTTAAATTCCTCGAACCTTGTAAAACGCTGTTGCAAACACGTATTAAAGATTTACAATACAACAAACAATATCGCTAAACTGCTAAATAACACTATCAGGAGTTAATATGGATTCAATACTCAATTGGCTGAATGAAAATTCAGGCTTAATTTTACACTATGGTATTCAGGCAGTTATAGCGCTTGTTATATTTTTACTGGGTGGACGAATTGCTAAATTTTGTGCAAAGTTAACCGAAAAAGCATTCGACAAGAAAAAAGTAGATAAAGCGGTTTCATCGTTTGTCTCTAGTATTGTATATGCCATTGTATTTGCAGCCACTATTTTAATGGCGCTGTCACAAATTGGCATCGAAACCACGTCATTCATTGCTATTTTAGGTGCGGCAGGTTTAGCCGTTGGCTTAGCACTGCAAGGGTCGTTATCTAACTTTGCGTCAGGCGTATTAATTATTCTACTTCGCCCATTTAAATCAGGTGACTATGTTGAAGCGGGCGGCAAAGCCGGTACGATTAAAAAAATCGAAATATTCTCAACTGAAATGCGCACACCCGATAACAAAGTTATTGTAATGCCTAATTCAAAAATCATGTCAGATGCAATCATTAACTACTCACGCGAAGCAACGCGCCGCGTTGACCTTGTGATTGGCGTTGGCTACGACGCCGACTTACGAAAAGCAAAAGAAGTACTTAAATCAGTGCTTGATAACGAACCGCGTATTTTAAAAGATCCTGCATACAACGTATCGGTTTCTGAACTTGCAGATTCAAGTGTTAACTTTATTGTGCGCCCGTGGGTTAAGTCAGAAGATTACTGGCCAACATATTGGTCGTTAATGGAAAACATTAAAATAGCGTTAGACGACGCAGACATTACTATTCCGTTCCCACAAATGGATGTTCATTTACATAAGCAAGACTAATTTTTAAAATATTTATTTTATTAAGGCAGCGATCATATGAGATTGGTTAGCATGTGCGCTGCTTTTTTTAATAAGTATACATATTATATTTACAGGGTTATTTTTTAATGAAACTTAAGCTTTTATCAATTTTAGTAGCAGCCTCAGCTACAACCAATGCATTTGCAGCAGAAGAAGAACAAAAAACCTGGGAAGTTACCAGTGAAGTAGGCGCTATTATTACCAGCGGTAATACCGAAACAACGACCTTAAAAGGCGGTATTAAAGTATTACATAACTTAGAAAATTGGAACAACGAATATAAGTTAGACGGCATCTACAAAGAAGATGAAGTAGAAAACGACGACGGTACTAAAGAAAAGCAGCGTACTAACGAAAAGTACTCTATTTCAGCGCAGGGTAATTACAAATTAAACGAAAAGCACGCTCATTTATTTATTTATGGGTCGCACGTATCTGATTACTTTGGCGCATACCGAAGTGAATCAGTTATTTCAGCGGGTTATGGTTTACGTTTACTAAACGAGTCAAACATGAAATTAAACGCTGAAATTGGTCCAGGTTATAAGTACTTTAAATACCCAGATGTAAGCGAAGAGGTTGATGAAAACGGCAACTCACTAGCGGGTGAATACGAAGGTGAAGTAATTGCGCTAGGTAAAATGGACTTTAGCTGGAAAATTTCAGACAACGCACGTTTTACCCAGTTAGTGTCAGTAGAATATGGTGATACAAACACTAAAACTCGCTCAGAAACCGCACTGCTGACTAAAATTAATGGCTCACTACAAATGAAAGTAGCCTACAATATTACTAATAACTCAGATGTTGCTGACGATAAAGAGGCAACTGATACAGAGACCTCATTAACATTGGTGTATAGCTTTTAACCAATAGCGGTTTTAATAACAATTATGTAATAAAAGAGGCGGTAGCCTCTTTTTTAATTACGCGAAAATGGTGTATGATACGCGCATTATCGACTGTAGAACTAGGGAAATACCTACTCGTGAACTTTTTTAAATACTTTATTAGTGCGCTGATAATTATCAGCAGCTTCAACGCATTGGCTTTTACCCCAAGTGCATCGCAAATAGAGCAATTTAAAAAGTTGCCTAAGTCTCAGCAGCAGGCGCTTGCAAAGCAGTACGGTGTTGATTTATCGGTAATAACTGGGTCAAGCCAATCAAGTAATCAACCTCAAGTTGAAGAACCAACAATCGGTCCACGTTTAGTACAACAAGAGCAAGCAGCAAAAGCAGAACCATCAAAACAAAACCCTAATACAGTTAAACCATTCGGCTATGAACTATTTGCCGGCGAACCCACCACTTTCATGCCTAGCGAAACGTCAGCAGTACCCGATACGTATTTAGTTGGCCGAGGCGATCAGTTATTAATTAACTTTTATGGTAAAGAAAGCGATAGCTTTGAAGTAATTGTTGATAGAGAAGGTCGAATTAACATTCCTGACTTGAGCCCTGTACAAGTAGCGGGTTTAACGTTCGCTGAAGTTAAAGAACTAATTAAAGTAAAAGTAGAGCAAGAAGTTATTGGTGTTAAAGCGTTTGTATCGCTCGGCCAGTTACGCAGCATGCGTATTTTAGTACTTGGCGAAGCATACAAGCCTGGTAGTTACAGTGTATCGTCTTTAACTACTGTATCGCATGCATTATTTGTAAGCGGCGGGGTGTCGGATATTGCTTCACTGCGTAACATTCAAGTAAAGCGTGCGGGTAAAGTAGTTGCTAATTTTGATTTATACGACCTACTTATTCATGGCGATAGCAGTAACGATATAATTTTAAAGCCAGGTGACGTAGTATTTGTACCTTCAGTTGGTGCACAAGTAAAAGTAGAAGGCTTAGTGAAACGCCCAGCTATTTTTGAACTTAAAAAAGGCGAAACGGCGAAAGAATTACTAGCTATGGCTGGCGGCTTAAAACCTGGTGCCTATACTAAAAATGCCGTGGTAGAGCGTTTTAAAAACAACCGCAAAGAAGTACTTACCGTAGACTTTTCTGCTAGCAATATAATAAATTACATTCCGCAAGACGGCGATCGCATTCGTTTTAACACGGTAAGCGCACAATATAATAACGTTGTAAATTTAGTGGGGGCAGTAGTTCGCCCTGGCAGCTACCAGTGGTATGAAGGTAAACGCATTTCCGACGTGTTAAAGTCGGTACGTGGTGATCTACTACAACAAGCTGATTTAAGTTATGGCTTAGTAATTCGTGAAATAAATATTAGTGGTGATATAGAAGTGCATCAGTTTGATGTTGCGCAGGCCATTGTAAAAAATGCTAAAAACGACTTAACCCTTAACGCAAACGATAAAATTATTATATTTAGTGAGTTTGAGCAAAAGCAGCAAGAGCAACTTACTTTATCAACTACAGGCTCAGGTACTAAAAAAGATAAATCTATTGAGCAAGCTGCTCAAGATGAAAATAGTAACGATTTAAGCGCTGATAGCTATTCACCATACAGCCGTAATAATTTACTAGCGCCAATAATTAAACAGTTGAAGCAGCAAGCATCAACGAATAAAGCAATACAACTAGTAGAAATTAACGGCAAAGTAAGCTACCCGGGGGTTTACCCTTTAACCGTAAATGGCCGTGTAGCTGACTTAATAATAGCCGCTGGGGGCTTGTTAGAATCGGCTTACACCAAAGAAGCTGAAATAACCCGCATGATTGATGGCAATGCTTCACAAGTAGAACATGTAAAAATAAACCTTGAACAACTAATAGGTAGTAACGAAAGCAGCCTTACTTTGCAAAGCAAAGACAGCTTAAATATTTTTGCAATTCCTAACTGGCAAGAAAACGTAAAAGTAACACTTAAAGGCGAATTTAAATTTCCGGGTACGTATACCATACGCCGTGGTGAAACACTTAGTAACCTACTAGAGCGAGCAGGTGGTTTTAGCGACTTTGCAGAGCAAAATGCCGCTATATTCACTCGTTTATCAGTAAAGCAGCAAGAGCAGCAACAGCTGGCACGTTTAGCAACAGAGCTACGCCGTGATGTGGCATCAAAAAGCTTTCAAAATTCAGTCAGCACAAGTGCGCTATCGTATGATGAAATGAACAAGTTACTCAATGATCTGGCAAGTGTAGAAGCATTAGGCCGTTTGGTAATAGACCTGCCGCTTATTCAAAATAACCAGCAAACCTTAGTGCTTCAAGATGGTGACACTTTATATGTACCTAGCAAACGCGACTCTATTAGTGTTGTGGGTGAAGTAAACTACTCAACCACCCACCTTTATAAAGCAGGCATAAGTGTTGATGACTACCTAGAACTAAGTGGTGGCTTAAAAGAACGCGCTGATGACGACCGTATTTATATTATTAAAGCCAATGGCGCAGTAACCATACCTAGCTCAGGAAACTGGTTTGCTCCAGGTAATGAGCAAATGCTAGAACCAGGCGACACCATAGTAGTGCCAATGGATGCAGGCCATATGGATAAGCTAACGCTGTGGAGCACTGCAACGCAAATACTTTACCAACTAGGCGTAGCAGTAGCCGCTATAGGCAGCCTGTAATATAGGGTTATAAGCAACGGATTTCGGGCTGTGGGCTATTAGCTAAAGGCTAAGGGCTTAGGGCTCGAAACTCGTAGCCCGTGGCTCGCAGCTAAAATGTTTTTTTAAAGCGGGGCTTTACGCCTCGCAAAGGTAGCAGCGACTTTATGTCGCGTTAAGGTGATTTTATTTACCACAGAGGGTAAAGAGAAGCCGTTAGGGATTAAGGAAGTGACGAGTTGCGAGCTTCGGGGTTGAAATAGCCTGTAGGCGGGGCTTTACGCCGCGCAAACTTGTTTCTCTGTGTAGCGCGCAGCGCCTCAGTGCACTCTGTGGTTCAAAAATGATTTTTAAAGCGGGGCTTTACGCCCGCAGGTGTTTACTTAAAGACTATGAACCTAAAACCTAAAACCTAAAACCTAAAACCTAAAACCTAAAACCTAAAACCTATTTTTTTATCAGACCGTAGGAACTGCAACCTAGGGGCGGAAGCGTGCCCGAAGGGCTAGACAAGCAAATAGTTTTGCTTTCAAGCTGGAGCGAGAGGAGCTCTGCGACGAACTGGAACGTGAAGCGTGCCTGAAGGGCTAGATAAGCTTACAGCGACGAGCCTAGAGCTCGAAGCCGGAAGCCCGAAGCTCGAAGCCTGAAGCCCAAAGCTCGAAGCCCGAAGCTCGAAGCCCGAAGCTCGAAGCTCTAAAATTAACTAACTGTAAAAACGCTAAAACCTGCTACATTTTTACTTTAAAGTATTACTTTAGAGTTAAAAATGAAATACGAAAATCTAGAAGTTTGGCAAAGAGCATTTAAGTTAAGTTTATTAATTTATAAAAGCTTTCAGCAGCTCCAGGATTATGGTCTAAAAGATCAAATGTGTAGATGCTCTGTTTCTGTACCTAGCAATATTGCAGAGGGGATGGAAAGAGGTTTTGAAAAAGAAAAAACTCGCTTTTTATGGATTGCCAAAGGCTCCATAGGCGAATTAAAAACACAAGTTATGATTGCTTCAGAATTAGGATATATCAATAGCTTAAAAGCAGGTTATATTCTCGAAGAATGTGAGGTTATTGCAAAGATGCTAAGCAGATTAATAACGGTCATTAAAAATAGCTCTTAGCCAATAGCTCGCGGCCCGAAGCCACTTACTAGAACCACGAGACCCATATGAACAACCCAAGCACTCAACAATACAACGAGCCAATGCAAAATAATACACCAATGCAAAACCCCAACATCGCTGACGACGAAATCGACTTACGCGAACTCTTTGCGGTCATTTGGCAGGGTAAGTGGCTAATTATAGCAATTACAACTTTATTTGCTGTGGCTTCAGTTTTTTACGCCATTAATCAACCTAATATTTATAAGTCTGAAGCATTATTAGCCCCTGCAGAGCAAGAAGGTGGCGGTGGTTTAAGTGCATTGGCTGGGCAGTTTGGTGGTTTAGCGAGCTTAGCGGGTGTTAATTTAGGTGGCGGTTCAAGCAATAAAGCACAATTAGCTATTGAAGTGTTAAAGTCACGCCAGTTTACCAGCGACTTTATTCAAAAGCATAATATATTAGCCGACTTAATGGCTGCCGAATCGTGGGATATGCAAACCAATACAGTTGTGTACAATAGCGAAGTGTATGATGCTGAAAACAATAAATGGGTGCGTGAAGTAAAAGCCCCCTTTGCGCCTGAGCCTTCAATGCAAGAAGCGTACAAAGAGTTTAGTGAAATTTTAGCTGCCAGTACTGATAAAGAAACCGGTATGGTAAAAATCTCTGTAGAGCATGTGTCTCCTTATGTTGCCCAGCAATGGGTAAGCTGGTTAATACAAGATATAAATAAAACCATGAAGCAGCGTGATGTGTTAGAAGCACTAAAAAGCACTGAGTTTTTAACCCAGCAGCTAGAGCAAACAAAAATTGCTGATATACGTGCGGTACTATACAAGCTAGTTGAAGAGCAAACTAAAACAATCATGTTTGCTAAAGTACGCGACGAATACGTATTTAAAACAATTGATGCCGCATTAGTACCAGAAGAAAAGTTTAAACCTAAGCGCGCTCTAATTTGTGTGCTTGGCGTACTTTTAGGTGGAATGCTAAGTGTAATGATAGTATTGATCAGGCATTATGTAGGTAACTCTAAGTCTTAGAACTTAGTATCTAATCCCTGCGCGAGGTAAACTCTCGTTACAGGAATAAAAACCTTGTGTAAGGTGCAGTGTTTTATTTTACTAGCTGATAGCTGATAGCTGATAGCTGATAGCTGATAGCTGATAGCTGATAGCTG
>NZ_JASDDE010000009.1:39920-100402 GCF_030407565.1 Pseudoalteromonas sp. APC 3694 | reverse complement strand
ATTAAATCGCCCCTAGTTTGAACAAATTTTAATCTGCAAAGGTCAACAGACCCTAGACATTCAACTTCATGCTTAAGCTGCTGATACTTTTTAATTGGAAATCGATGGCGGTCAGGTAACTCTAATTGCGAGTACAGATGGTGATAATAAAGCTGCATTAGCGTAAATGTTGTTTTTCTACTTGTTGAATTTTGTCTTCGGTGGCAGAAATTGCTTTTCTACAACGGCCGAGTCGTGCATGAGTGGTTAAAATTTCTTGATTAAGTTTTTGTGCTTGCGCAGGTGATGCTTTTTCCATTTGTAACTTACGCTCTTCAATCATTAATACCAGGCGGCGCTCAAATTCATGGTTTTGTTTAAGTTCATCATATAACTCATGGGATGATTGCATGATTTTTTGCACCGCTTGTTTGTAAACAGGCTGTTTAGCACGAGGCTTATAATGACTTTTATTTTCTTTCACCCAAATAGGAGTCGATTTAATAACATTAAATACCGCTTGTACTTGGCTGGCAATGCGCTCAAGTGCATAGGTGTAAGCATGACGGTGTTCGCTCGGTGGTAAGCTGGCTATTTCATCTTCTATTTCTACTACATAGTCGGCTAAGTTCATGCTTTTGGTACTAAATACGGCTCTGTCAAATAAGCTCGGCTGTGCCTGCATATACCGGTTTTTAGAAAAGAGCTTTGCTTTGTCAAATTGCTCTGCCTGTTGCTTAAGCGTGGCAACTTGTTGGCGTAGTTTATCTAAAGCGGCAGGTTGCATGTTAAAAGTATGCCTCGTAAATTAGTTTTAATGCTAAAAGTATAACCATAGTATTAAATACTGGGCGAATAAATTTACTACCAAAACGAATCGCTGAATGTGCGCCAAACCATGCACCAAGCATGATAAAGAAGCCCATTGTAATTCCCAGTAAAAAGTTAACATGGCCAAGTGCAACAAAGGTGATCAGAGAGATAAAGTTAGAAACAAAGTTCATTGAACGCGCCAAACCACAATTGAGTAACAAACTCATTTTATAAAGCATACCGTTTGAGGCAGTCCAAAAAGTTCCCGTTCCAGGCCCAGCTAAACCATCAAAAAAACCTAGGCTTAATCCTTGTAGCCATTGTTTTACTTTTATTGTGCGAGTTAATTTAGGCAGTTCATCACTTTGTGTGGTACTTAAATTACCAAACAAGCTGTAGCAAGCCACTAAAATAATAATAATGGGTAAGAGCTTATTTAAAAACTCGATACTTAAATGATCAACAATAAGTGTGCCTAACAAAGCACCTATGGCGGTAGCCATAATAGAAGCAAACCAAAATCGTGGGTTAAATAGTTGTTTTTTATAATAGGTGATACTGGCCGTTAACGAGCCAAAACTGGCGGCCAATTTATTAGTGCCAAGCGTTAAATGAGGAGGTAATCCTGCCGTTAACAGTGCTGGTACAGTGAGTAATCCACCGCCGCCAGCAATAGCATCAATAAAGCCAGCTAAAAGTGCAACGCCACATAAAATAGCCCAAGTTGTTGGGTCGAGTGCAAGTTCAAACATCAGTAATCTATTTGTCTTTTAAAAGGTGGTAAGGTGTCAAGCATGGCTTTGCCATATCGTTTGGTGACTAGGCGCCTATCTAAAATAGTTATTGTGCCTGCATCACTTTCTTTACGCAGCAGTCTACCACAGCTTTGTACCAATTTCTTTGCTGCGTCTGGCACGGTTATCGATAAAAACGGATTACCGCCTTTACTTTGCACAAACTCTGCTTGCGCTTCTTCGATAGGCGAGGTGGGCACCGCAAACGGAATTTTGGTAATAATCAGGTTTTCTAAATATTTTCCAGGTAAATCAAGCCCTTCAGAAAGACTTTGGGTACCAAATAAAATACTGCCCTTGCCTTCATCAATATTTTTAGTATGTAATTTGAGTAAAGCTTCTCGTGACATTTCACCTTGTACTAATAAGTTAAATCCTTTTGTTCTAAGAAACTTACTTACATGGTCCATTTGCCAGTAAGAGGCAAATAACACTAAGTTGGCTTTTTTAGTGTTTAGATACTCGGGTAATGTTTTAGCAATATGATCGCTAAACTCTTTATCTGTTGGCTCTATACTTGAGGCCGGAATGCGTAAAGTGGCTTGTTTTGGGTAGTCAAACGGAGAGGGGGCTTTAATAAATTTCACCCCTTCCTCTTTGGCAAGGCCGCTTTCATAGGCAAAATGATCAAATGAACCGAGTGCGCTCAAGGTAGCTGAACATAGCACGGCTCCAGCACATTCGCTCCACAGCTTATCTTTTAAATAGTAACCGACCTCAATGGGGCAGTCGCTAAGCAAGTGATCATGATGGCTTTTATATTCAAGTCGTTTTATCCAACGCGCATGCGGTGTGCCTTCGCCTTTAGTGGCGTAACTAAACCATAATTTATTAAGTTGCTCTAATCGGTTTATGTATTGCCCGCTTTCAGCCAGAATAGGGTCGGCAACATAAGGTTTAATATCACCGTCGCTTACATCTTGTGTGAGGATGTCGTGCATTTTATTTAAACACCGTAATGCATCAAGCGTGGCTTCGCTAATATCTTTTGCCTTAGCGTGTAACGATTTAGGGATTTCACCATGTTCAAAGCGATAGGTATCGTCTTTAGAATATTCAAAATCGGCGTTGTCGAGTATATCCCGCACCACTTTTAAGTCTTTGTTGGCATCGTTAACGCTATCGCATAACTTAAAGTTTTGCCCAATGCCTTTTTGACCCACTAACACTTTGGCCATTTTGCCACTGAATTTAGTAAGTTTGTCGAGCCAATCTATCGTGCCTTTTATTGTGGCGGCGGCAGATGAAAAGTCGCGGGTAATATGTGCAAGGTGGTGCGCTTCATCTATTACATAAATGGTATTGTCGGGCTCGGGTAAAATTTTTCCGCCCCCTAAGTCTAAATCGGCTAACAGTAACGAATGGTTTATAACCAATACATCCATTTGCATTAACTGCTGGCGAGCCAGTTGAAAAGGACATGTTTGGTGTGCTTTCATCTGGCGTTGGCAAGCATGCTTATCGCAAGCAATGAGCCCCCATACTCTATCAGGAATGGTATCGGCCCAGCTGTCTCTATCGCCTTGCCATTTTTTGTTTACATAGGCATCGTAAAGTTGCTTTAAGCATTTAGTTTCCATATCACTTAATGGCGATGTAAGAGTAGGCATAAACTCCATTTGAGTTTGGCTATCGCTGTTTAGCGCATTATGAAGTTTGTGAGCGCAAATATAACGTTGGCGACCTTTGACTAAATCAAATTTAAAATCGAGCCCTGAGTGCTTTTTAAAAAACGGCAGCTCTTTAGCGATTAATTGCTCTTGCAAAGCCACAGTAGCCGTAGAAATAACCAGTTTCTTTTTTTGTGCTAATGCCAGTGGCAGAGCGCCTAGGCAGTAAGCTAATGACTTGCCTGTGCCTGTGCCTGCTTCAATAACACAAATACGTTGTTTTTTATGGTATTCACCGGCTAATGTTTTGGCGATTTCAGCAACTAAATAGTTTTGACTACTGCGAGGGCGGTAATCGGTTAGGTTATTTGCAACATGCTGGTGTACTTGTCTAATTGTTTTTTTAAGTGAGCTCGATAGCATGTGATGATTAACCTAAAATATGTATATAATTACAGTGTATATATTAAGTGGGATCGAACATTGACACAAGCAATCTATCAGGGCTTTATTTTATCAAGGCAACAATACAGCGCTAAAAATACGCAAGGTATTACTTTGTGCTATTGGCTGAGCTCTGATCAGGGCCCACTTAAAGTTATTATTGAAAACCAGCAAGCGTTGTTTTTCATCCCATTGGCTGAGCAAGATACTGCAAGTGCTTTACTGGCTCAGGCAAACATAAAAGCGCAGTTTAATAACGTTGAACTTTGTCACTTTAGTGGTAGTGAATGTGTGGCTTGTTATTTCAACGACATACATAGTTTATATACTGCGCGAACTCTACTAGAACAAGTAATGCCAATTTATGAGGCCGATGTACGCCACAGCGACCGCTTTTTAATGGAGCGCTTTATTAAAGGAGGTGTGTGGGTAACGGGTAACGCCACAACTAAAAATGGCTTTATTGAAATTAGTGACGCAAAGTTAAAAGCAAACAAAGATTACACGCCAACGCTTACGTCTGTTTCTTTGGATATAGAATGTAATGGGGACGGGGTGTTATTTAGTGTAGCACTGGTGGGAAATGGCTTAGATTGTGTATTGATGATAGGGGAGCCGCAGCAAAGTGATTCGACATTTGAAATAGACTGGTGCTATGACGAAATTAACCTGCTTACCAAGTTGCAGCAGTACATTATAAATAACGATCCTGATGTTATTATTGGTTGGAATGTTATTGATTTTGACTTTAGTTTATTGCAAGAACGCGCTGAGGCGTTAGGGCTTGCCCTTAACTTTGGCCGAGATAATCAACCTTTATATATTAATAAAGGCCATTACACCCGACTGACTCTTCCAGGGCGGTGCGTAATAGATGGCATTGATACATTAAAAAATGCGACTTACCGATTTGACAGCTTTTCGTTAGCTAATGTTGCAGAGCGTGTGCTTAACGAATCTAAATTAATAAAAACCGATAACCGATTATCTGAAATTGTACGCCAATTTAATGAAGACAAGCTCGCTCTTGCTGCTTATAACCGCCAAGATTGTATTTTGGTTAATCAAATTTTCGAAAAATTAAAGTTATTTGAATTTGCCATAGTCAGAACCCAAATAACAGGGCTCGAACTGGAACGCATGGGTGGCTCGGTTGCCGCATTTACAAACTTATACTTACCGTTATTACACCGCAGTGGTTATGTTGCCCCCAATTTAGGCGATCATGGGCTCTCATTTGAAAGTCCCGGTGGCTATGTGATGGAGTCGACTCCAGGGCTGTATAAAAACGTTTTGGTACTTGATTTTAAAAGCTTATACCCTTCAATTATGCGTACGTTTTGTATTGACCCGCTAGGTTTAATCGCAGGGTTAAATGCACCAGAGCATGCAGTTGAAGGATTTAATCAGGCGTTATTCTCAAGAACGCAGCACCACCTGCCAAAATTAATTGAGCACCTGACACAAACTCGCCAAGAAGCAAAAGACACTAATCAACCCATGCTCTCGCAAGCGATTAAAATTATTATGAATAGCTTATATGGCGTACTCGGCTCTAAGGGTTGTCGGTTTTACGATCCGCGTTTATCGAGCTCTATTACTTTGCGTGGCCATGAGATAATGCAAACAACCCGTAAATGGATAGAAGCGCAAGGCTTTGAGGTGATATATGGTGATACCGACTCTACGTTTGTAAAACTTAGTGAAGATACCAGTCCTGAGCAATGCAACGAAATTGGCTGCCAACTTGTTCGACATATCAACGAAAAGTGGCAAGTAGATTTAAAGCAGCGTTATGGTTTAAAAAGCTATTTAGAAATTGAATTTGAAACCCATTACAGTCCATTTTTTATGCCAACTATACGAGGTAAAAAAACAGGCTCTAAAAAGCGGTATGTAGGGCAAGTAACCAAAAATAATGAAAAAAAACTGGTATTTAAAGGTATGGAAACAGTTCGCAGTGATTGGACTGAGTTTGCACAAGAGTTTCAAACACAGTTATTCGAGACTTTATTTACCGACGACTTCGAAATACAGCAACTGCACAATATAATAAACAGCTACACGCAAAAACTTTATAATGGTGAGTTCGACCGTAAATTAGTATATAGAAAGCGGTTAGGGCAGCACCTTAACGATTACATCAAAAATATTCCTCCTCATGTTCAAGCTGTTAAAAAATATAAAGCGAATCATCCTGAGTTTGAAATAAAACGCGGGCAGGTGATTGAATATGTTTACGCAGTAACCGGCGCTGAGCTTTATACCGGTAAAAACACTCTGAACTACCCACTGTACATTCAAAGACAACTCGACCCTGTTGCGCAAATGATATTAAGCGCATTAAACACAACATCTGAATCTACACAAGCCTCGTTGTTTTAGCTTAACTATGAGCTTAAAAAGTCTTTTATAGTTAATTATTCGCCTATAAACGTCAAAGGTGAATAAAAAATTTAAAGGTAAATTAACAATTGTGGCCTTGGTTACAATTTTATCTAAAAAGAATACAAAGCGTAATTTAAAAAATCATTTATTCAAACTCATAAAAATCAACTGGTTACCGTGATGTTGTTTTTAATTCTCAAGTTTGTTTCTAAATCGTATCCATAAATTAATTTAAAAAACTAATAAAATACCGCCAAAAATGATAATGAAAAGTCATGCAAAGTGCTTTTAAAGTTAATTTAATGTTGACCAACTTGTGTTTGAAGTATTATCATCTGAAGCGTGATCACAAATTAATTAACAAGGTGTGATCAAAAAAATACAAAAACAAATAGTATTCTAGGGAGAATCAAATGTTAAATAACAAAGTTTCAAAAGCAGTTCGCTTAGCGATAGCTTTCGGTGCAGTATCAACAGCTGCATTTTCGGCTAGTTCATTCGCAGCTGAAGAAAGCGCAGATAAAGTAGAACGTATTCAAGTAACTGGTTCTCGTATTAAACAGGTTGATCTTGAAAATAGCTCTCCAGTAACAGTTATTACTGCAGCAGATATTAACTTGTCAGGTGAGCCATCTGTAGGTGATGTATTAAATAACTTATCTTCAAACTCATTTGGCTCTTGGACGGGTGTATCTGGTTACGGTGCAGGTTCTTCTGCAACTTCAAGTATTAACCTTCGTGGTTTAGGTTCTGACGCAACACTTGTATTATTAGATGGTCGTCGTATGCCTGGCACAAGTACTTCTTCAGGTGCTTCTGCTGATACATCTCTTATCCCTATGGCTATCGTTGAACGTATTGAAATTTTACGTGATGGCGCATCTGCAGTATATGGTTCTGCAGCGGTTGCTGGTGTAATTAACATCATCACTAAAAAAGATTTTGATGGTTTAAATCTTAAATATGAATTCAACCAACCAAGCGTTGACGGCGGTGATAGCAGTACTTTCTCTGTATCGTCAGGTTTTACTGCTGAAAAAGGTAATATTGTTTTCACTTTCGAACACTCTGAAAGCGATGCTATTTATGATAGAGATATTTGGGCACTTGATGACGAAACATACGGTGCATACAGCTCTTACAGCCCAGTATCTAACTACTTAGATAGTACTGGCTACCATGCAAATTCAGATTTATGTGATGCAGAACCTAATACTGTAAACACTATCGATGCTGATGGTAATGGCCGTTGTACATATAGCTACGGTGAAGTGACTAAGTTTTACCCAGATACAAACAAAAACTCATTTTTAACTAATTTTACATATGAGTTATCAGACGACATTCGTTTTATTGGTCGCGCTATGGCGAGCTTCAACGAAACTGATGCACGTTATGCTGGTACTCCAGTATCTACTACACCTATCTATATGAGCGAAGATAACCAATACAATCCTTCTGATGAAGAAGTACGTATTTTCACTCGTGCAGTACCAATCGGTAACCGTGATACAACAACTGAAGTAACAACAACTGATATTTTAGTTGGCCTTGAAGGCTTTACAGATATTGGCAATGGCCTTGATTGGGAAGTAAACTTCCAAAACAGTGTTTCAAAAACTAATTCATTTGGTAAAAACCTAGTTAATGACGTTGCTTTCCAAGCGGCAATTGATACTGGTGAGTACGATGTGTTTAACGTATCAGGCATGAGTTATGATGCCTGGAGCGCAAGTATGACTGATCTTTATCAACAAGCTAATCATACTGGTACTTATGAAGGTCGTTACGAAAGTAAACAAATTGATGGTTTAGTTTCAACGACATTTTTAGATGACGGCGAGTTCATGGTTGCCGGTGTTGTTGGTGGTGAATTTGAGCAAATTGATTTTACCCAAATCAGTGATCCAGAATCAGCGAATGGATTTATTTCTGGTGGTTCTGGTGGTGATGATGTTTATGCAGATCGTGACCGTACAGCTGCATACTTTGAAGTACAAGCTTCTTTCCCACATGATGTTGATTTGACAGTTGCTGGTCGATACGAAAAGTATGAGCAAAGTGGTACAACAAATCTTGGTAAAAAAAGTACTACGTTTGACAAATTTGTACCAAAAGTTGGTTTAACTTGGCGTCCAACAGATACTTTATTACTTCGTGGTTCTTGGGGGGAGTCATTCCGTGCTCCAAACATGGGTGAGATGTTCCAATCTTACGCATTAAGTTTCCCAACTGTACGTGATACAGCTTGGTGTTCTGCTAACCCAGGACAAGAAACTGATGGTTATTGTGCTGATGCAGGTGAGCAAGTTGCAACGTGGTTTGGTGGTAATACTGAACTTCAAGCTGAAACAGGTGATTCTACAACGGTAGGTTTCGTTTGGGATGCAGTTGAAAACCTTTCGCTTGAATTAACATATTACTCAATCAATTACGATGATAAAATTGATAGTGTAGATAATTCAGAACTTCTTCGCCTTGAAATTGAACAAGGTGGTTTAAACTCTACTCCAAATGCAATTGAGCGTAATGCTGATACAGGTAAAATTGATTACATGTACACTGGTTACGTGAACAAGAGCTCGCTATCTACTGACGGTATAGACTTTACAGCTAGATACCGTTTTGATACTGACTTTGGTAACTTTACGAGCACATTAAATGTATCTCGAGTTTTATCATTTGAAGAAGTAGCTGATTCAGAATCTGATGCATTTGATTACGCTGGCTTACAAGATTATCCAGAATGGAAATCAGATTTAGCGGTTAACTACGCTTATGAAGACTTCTCAGCTACGTGGACTATGTTCTATGTTGGTACTCAAGATTCAGGTAATGAAGAGTACGGCGTTGATTACTATGCTGATATTCCTAGCTATTTCAAACATAACGTTCAAGTAAGCTATGTTGCACCTACAAATACCAAAATTGCTTTAGGTGTAAATAACTTATTTGATAAAGTTGCACCTAGCTTCTACGATGGCTTCCGTGATTACCGAGACTCTAACTGGTCTCTATATGATCAAACAGGTCGTTCATTGTACTTACGTTTAGAGCAGTCGTTCTAAGCATTATCTAATTTAGTTACAAAGAATAAAGCCCTGCTATTTAGTAGGGCTTTTTATTTACTAATAAGTGAAGTCTCTCTCAGCAAGCTGTTGTTAGTAAGCACTTAATTTATTTGGAAGTATAATGTCAGCAATATTTAAGTTAATAGTAATTTCTTACTTGTGTATTATTTCTTTTGAAATCAATGCGCAGAAGGCACAGCCAAAAATTGAAGATTTTTTTAAAAATCCTAAATTCTCTAATCTTCAGCTTTCCCCAAATGGTAAGTATTTAGCAGTACTATCTCCAATAAATGAGAGAAAAAATATTGTTATACTTGAAACTGACGGGTTAAAAAATGCAAAGGCGGTAACGAAGTTTGATGATCAAGATATTAATGATTTTTCATGGGCTAATGATGATGAAATTGTTTTTAAGCTTGATAGTGATGGAAATGAAGCTTTTAGCCTTTATAAAATCAATGTAAACGCCAAAAAAGCGAGAGTTATTGAGTTAGTTGGCTCTAAAGTAGGAGCCTCAGGTATCCGTTCTGCAAGTATTGTCCATATGCTACCTAATGATCCAGAGCATATTGTTATTCAATATAATGGAAGAAATATTAAAGCCCCGGATCTTTATAAATTACCTCTTAATAGTAAATGGGATAGAAAGCGAGAAAGAAATTTTAAAATGAAGATTCTGGCTAAGAACCCAGGTGATTTTCAGGGTTGGCTTTTAGATCATGATGGTGAAGTGAGAGGTGCTGTTGCTATCAATGGCTTAAAAGGTAAATTTTATTATAAGAATAAAGGTGAAAAAGAGTTTCGTATATTACGTGACTATAACGTTGAAGAAGAAAATATTACACCACTGGCTTTCGATTTTGATAATAAAACACTATTTGTAGCTTCAAATATTAATAGAGATACGTCGGCTATTTATTATTTTCATCCTGATAAAAACGAATTAGGTGAATTAATTTTTGGCATGCCAGAGATTGATGTCTCTAATTTAATGTTATCGACTAAACGTAAAAAGCTAATTGGAGTTAGGTATTTAGATGAGTATCCTGAAGTAGCCTATTTTGATAAAGAAACTGCTGAGATGATGGCCTCATTGAAGAGCGCTTTTAAAGATAAAGTTGTTAATGTAGTTAGCAGCTCAAAAAATGAAGCACTGAACGTTGTATATGTTGGTAGTGATACAGATCCTGGTCATTATTATTTGTTCAATAAATCAAAAAATACGCTCAAATCATTAGTTTCACCTATGGGCTGGATTGATAAAAGTCAGTTATCACCTATGAAACCAATTAAGTTTAATAGCCGTGATGGTTTAACTATTCGTGGCTATTTAACAATACCAAAAGATAGCAACGGTAAAAATTTACCTTTGATTGTTAATCCACATGGCGGCCCTTATGGTATTAGAGACGCATGGGGTTTTAATTCTGAAACGCAATTTTTTGCGAGTCGGGGCTATGCAACAGTTCAAGTCAACTTTCGTGGTTCAGGTGGTTATGGGCGAAAATTTCAACAAGCAGGCTATGGCGGTAAATGGGGCGCCGAGATGCAAAATGACTTAACCGACGCTATTGAGTACTTGGTAGGTGAGGGGGTTATAGATCCAAAAAGAGTATGTATTTATGGTTCTAGTTACGGCGGTTATGCAACTATGGCCGGTCTTACTTTTACTCCAGAGCTTTATAAATGTGGTATTAATTATGTAGGTATAACTGACGTTGAGTTACTTTTTGACTCGCTTCCTAAGCATTGGGAACCACAAAGAGAGCTTCTAGAAAAGCAAATTGGTAACCCTGATGATAAAGCTCTAATGAAAAAAATGTCTCCACTTCATCATGTAGATAAAATAGTAGCGCCATTAATGATTGTGCAAGGAGCCAAGGATCCTCGTGTTGTAAAAAAACATGCACTCGATTTAAGAGATTCTTTAGAAGAGCGCGGAATTATATTATCTGACGATGAGTGGATTATGAAAGATAACGAAGGACATGGATTCCAAAAAGAAGAGAATAAAATAGAGCTATATACTAAAATTGAAAAGTTTTTAGCTAAACATCTATAGTTATTTACCATTTTATTAATACATGTATATAAAGTTAAATAATTTTAATATTGTGATTTTTATATGCATGTACTATTTAATAAATAGGCTAAATATGAACTTAGTGTTTTTAGCCACGGTAAAAAAGGGTAATCTCTAGTTATTGAGTCTACTCGGTTAAAAGTGTTGCATTGTCATTTTATAGCCCCTAGATTTGATAATTATACTATTGTAAAAGTATTTTTTTATAAAGCTTAAAGCAGCAGGTGTCTTTGAATGGTAAAAATAACTACTTGGCATTATACTAAGTAACCTGAGATCTGCTTAAGCGATAACTAGTGCGTTGAGCTCTACGTCAGTTAAATTAAGGTGTGGCTTATTTTCTTTCAAGCAATAAGCCACCAACCCAGCTACTAAATTCAACATAAAACCGTTCATACTCCGATGTCTCGAATGTTCAATGAAGGATATGTTCTTGAGTTGATCATTAATTGTCTCGATTATAAACCGCTTTGAAAGCATCGCTCTATCCCATAATGACATCGCTTTTGCTTTCATATTTTTGCGAACAGTCGTAATGAGCTTCACACCTTTATCGAGTAAATCCGCTTCTAAGGCTTTACTTAAATACCCTTTGTCACCATACAATTTGTCTGTAAGGCAGCTCGCTAATTCACGCACTGGTTGCGTATCATGCACATTACCTGTTGTCACTTTGGCAGCGACAATTTCACCGTGGTGATTAACTATTAAATGCAACTTGAAGCCATAAAACCACCCCATCGTTCCTTTGCCTCGCTGGGCTATTCCATCAAAGGTTTTGTGTCTGGGAATACGAATATTATGACACACCTTAATACATGTAGAATCAATGAATTCAACGCCTGTGGGTTTACCTTTAAGTGAAGTAAAATAAGCACACATCGGTACAAGTATCCTCGGCATAACGGCTAAAAATCGTGTGTAACTGAGTAAGTTAGGAAATTCACTTTTATACATAAGTGAAACATAGCCAAGATAGTAATTTTTAAAATCACGGTGATGTGACATATGAAAACTAATGACAATTGTCATGATTTCACTGGTCGTCATACGTCCTGCTCGTTGACGTTTTTGGGTACCGTCTTCGAGTAATTGTTTTTCCCATTGAGGTATAAATACTTTGCAAAAATCGTCGACATCGCAAAACAATTCAACTAATTTAATCATGCCTGTTCCTTGTTTATCCAATCGTTCTTGGTCGAAAGATCGGATCTCGGAACAGGCATTTAGTTCAATTTTCTTAAACGAGATTCAGGTTAAGTAGGAATATTTAAATAATTCCAATCACACAATTTAGCGAGATATAGATGAAAGAAGTCCGATCTTTTATTAAAACAGCATCATTAACAGAGCTTGAAAAAGCTCAACAGCTTATCAATGATGCAATTTCAAAATATACCCAGCAGCAAAAAGCGAAACAGGAAGTTTTGGATCTTTTAAAAGAAAAAGGACTTACGCTAGAAGATTTACAAGATGGAGCATCAGACAAGCGCACTAAAGTTAAGCCTAAGTACCGCATGGAACTTAATGGTGAGACTATTGAATGGACTGGCCGAGGCCGTCGTCCTAAAGCGTTTGAAGGTGTTGAGCTTGAAAAGTTTTTAGCTTAAAGCTAAATATAAGAGAAGCTTCGGCTTCTCTTTTTTGTTTACCTCTCAATAAAATATAATTAAAGTCTAAATGTCATAGCAGTAATTTGCTAAAATCCCCTTATTAAAATCCCCTTATTAAAATCTATTTGTTTTCCCATGAGCTATAAACTAAGACCTTACCAACAAGAAGCCGTAGAGCGCACCGTTTTACACTTTAGAAAGAGTAATGATCCTGCCGTTATTGTACTACCAACCGGCGCAGGTAAGAGTTTGGTTATTGCTGAACTTGCGCGTATAGCTAAGCAAAAAATATTAGTGCTTGCTCATGTAAAAGAGCTAGTAGAGCAAAATTCGCAAAAATATAAAAGTTTTGGTTTAGAGGCGAGTATATTTTCAGCAGGCTTAAAAGAAAAATCATTAAACCATCAAGTAACCTTTGCCAGTGTGCAATCACTTTCTCGTAATTTAAATAAATTAAATGAGCATTATTCATTACTTATTATTGATGAATGCCATAGGGTAAATGGGGATAAAAAAAGTCAGTACGGTAAATTAATAAACAGTTTAAAAGAGTATAACCCTCAGTTAAAAGTATTGGGTTTAACAGCAACACCTTATCGGTTAGGAATGGGGTGGATATACCACCACCATTATCATGGTTTTGTTAAGGGTACTCAAGAAAGCCCGTTTAAAAGTTGTATTTTTGAATTGTCGCTCAGGTATATGATCAAACATAATTATTTAACGCCACCTAACGAAGTTGATGCAGCAATTAGCCATTATGATTTTTCGTCCTTAGATAGCAATGCATTTGGGCAATATACGACTGATGACATGAATGCGCTTTTAAAAAACAGTGAGCGCGCAACGCAGGCTATATTACAGCAAGTAATTCAATACAGTGAAGAGCGCGAAGGGGTTATGGTTTTTGCCGCCACGGTAATGCATGCCCAGGAAATATTAAGCTACTTGCCAGCTCATCAAAGTGCACTAATCACAGGTGATACGCCAAACACTGAGCGCGATAAAATCATTAAGCAATTTAAAGCTAAGCAATTAAAGTATCTAGTTAATATATCGGTACTAACAACCGGCTTTGATGCGCCACATGTCGACTTTATAGCTATTTTAAGACCTACAGAATCAGTTAGTTTATATCAACAAATTGTGGGGCGAGGTTTAAGGTTATCTGAATCAAAAACGGATTGCTTAGTAATAGATTATGCTGGCAATGGTTTTAATTTATTTCACCCAGAAGTAGGTGATAAAAAAGGCGATAGTGATAATGAACCTGTGCAGGTACTTTGCCCTGGTTGTGGGTTTGCGAATATATTTTGGGGTAAAACAGACTCCACTGGCAAAGTAATAGAGCACTTTGGCAGGCGTTGCCAAGGGCTGTTAGAAAATGATGAAGGTACAAAAGAGCAGTGCGATTATCGTTTTAGGTTTAAAGAATGTGAGCAGTGCGGTGCCCAAAATGATATTGCTGCACGTAAATGCCATGATTGCGGCGCGGTAATGGCCGACCCTGATGATAAGTTACGCAATGCATTAAACTTAAAAGACGCACTTGTGCTTCGATGTAGTGGGTTATCGGTAACTCTAATTAAAGATGAACTTATTAAAGTAACGTATTTTGATGAAGATGGCGCAAGTTGCGATGAGGTATATAACCTCGCAAATAAGGGCGGGCAATTTATATTTAATAAGCAATTTGGTCTACGAGTAGGACTTGGACAAACACCTATTAATTTTAAAACTGCAGCGCAAGTAGTAAGCGCACAATTTGAATTAGTACCACCAGATTTTGTTATTGCACGAAAAAGCAAAAAGTATGGTTGGAAAGTGGCTGATAAGCTATTTGACTATAAAGGCAATTTTAGGAAGGCAAATCAGTTAAGCCGTTAAGCTTAACTGATAGAGTACATTGGACTAATACAATTAAAAGGCAATTAAGCTTCGTCACCGTCCATTAATCCCCAGCCGTCACCATATCCATTAAAGCTATTAGCAATGCTTTCAATGTATTGCTCAGCTTGGCCTAAAAGGGTGTGCTCTGGCACCATTTGTACTTGAGTGATTACTTCCCAAACGCCAGTATCTTTGCATTTTTCAACATCAGCAGTTTGCACTAATGCATCGTTTACAATCTCAGTTGCAAATTTTTCGGCATCAACCTGTTGTTCAAATAAAATGTAAAAATCAATTTGTTGCATTTTACTTAAATCTACACCAGCGGCGGAAATTTCAGCAAGTAGCTGGCCATTGTCATCATCAGGGAATTGCATTAAAAAACTCATTAATTTTATTTTGTACTCGTTATAGCTATTGTAACCAAAATAAACCGTTAACGCGTACTAAATTTTGACTGCATCTTTGAGTGTTAATTGCGATTAAGTTAATGTTAGGCTCATTGTGGCTATGGTAGTATATCTCTGTCTAGCGGTTTATTTTATGGATACCACAGTAAGGATATTTACTTGTTCAATCAGCTTTTAAAGTTTTTTTGTTTTTTTTGCTTATTAGTAAGCCTGTCTTCTATTGCCTCTGAAAATATTATTGAAGATTATGAAATTAAAGGGATCAGTGGCGACTTAGAAAATAACGTTGCACTTTATTTAAAACAACTTGTTGGTGAAAAACCAACCCGTACACTTCGTCGGTATGCAAAAACGCAAGTTGAGAACAGTATCAAAGCCTTAGGTTATTACAGTCCAGTAGTAAATATTGATTTTGATAAAGACGAGCGCGAACTTGTTGTAAATATAGAGCGAGGCCCAGCCACACGTATTGAGTCACTTAATATAACGGTTAATGGTGAAGCAAAACAGGATCCGTTCGTTCAAAAAACGATTGAAGATCTTAATTTAAAACAAGGTGATATTTTAAATCATGGGGTTTATAGCAGCGCGCATAAAAAAATAGAGTCAGTGTTGCTAGAGTATGGATATTTCGATGCAAAATGGCCTGTTAGAAAATTTGAAGTATCACTCAAAAAACACAGCGCAACCATTACTTTTACTATTGATAGCGGAGTTCGTTATCAATTTGGTGATATTTTAATTGCCAGAAATACTCCAGCCGAAAAATATATCCGCTCTTTGGCGCCATTTAAAATGGGTCAGTCGTACAAAGCATCCTATATTGCCGATTATAATCTTGATTTATCGAGCACTCCTTATTTTACAAGCGTGCGTGTTTACGCCGATATTACAGCGAGAAAAAACAAGCAAGTTCCTATAAAAGTCGATGTGTTACATAAACCAGAAAATAGTTATGAAATTGGTGGTGGCTTTAGTACAGATTTAGGGCCGAAAGTACGTTTTAAATGGAGTAAACCATGGATCACCGATAACGGGCACTATCTTGAAAGCAATTTAAATGTTTCTCAAAAACAGCAAGATATTTCCATGGCTTACACCGTGCCGGTGAATGATCCGAACGATGATTTATGGCGCTTTTCTGTCGGTTATAAGTTGGAAGATGAATTAACCAATGAAACCTACAGTGAAATACTAACAGGTCAGTTACAGCGCCAGTGGTTAACTGAGCATAAATGGGTACGAACGGCTTTTTTAAGGCGTGAGCAAGAAACCTACCGCATAGGGGATGACGAAGAAAAAACAACTGAAATGTTAATGCCTGGGATCAGTTATGCGCGTAAACAATCAAAGGGTGGCACCACACCTTATTGGGGGGTGCAGTGGTCTATTTCAGCTGAGTTTGGACTCGATAGCGTACTCTCAAGTACCAATTTGGTTAGAGTTCAATTACAGCATGCTTGGTTACGTACTTACCTTGACCGCCATCTGATCTTTTTAAAAGCAAACGTGGGCGCAATGATTGTTAATGATATAAATAACGTGCCATTTTCTTTGCGATTTTATGCCGGTGGCGATCAAAGTGTCAGGGGTTTTGCTTATCAGTCGATTTCTCCGCAAAACGAGCAGGGTGAGCGTATTGGTGGTAAATATTTATTAGCGAGTACCGTTGAATACAACTACCAATTTGCTAAAAATTGGCGGGCTGCGCTGTTTGTTGATGGGGGGACCGCAACCAATGATTTTTCAGAACAATTTGAGGTAGGTGCAGGATTTGGTTTTCGCTATTTAACACCGGTTGGTCCGATAAGAGTTGATCACGCGTGGGGGCTCACAAAAGAAAGTAAAAGTACCCGTTTAAGTATTACCATAGGGCCTGAAATTTAATGTCAGTATTTAAAAAAGTAACGGCGATAATTAGCGCCGTTTTAGCAACGCTGTTAGTTACACTGTTTTGCGTTTTGTTTACCGCCCCTGGTAATCAATTGCTTGCTTATACAGCGAATAAATTGGTTGATGGCTTAACCATTGAAATAAAAAATGGCCGATTTTTATACAATGACACGTTTAACTTACAGTTCGACCAAAATGGCGTAAGTGTTAATGCACAGCAACTAAAGATAGATTTATTTTGGTGGCAATGTGATGGTATTTGTATTGATAATTTAAGCGCTAAGTCGATTAAATTAACCTTGCCAAAAAGCGCTGAAAATAAAGATGAGACGCCAACCGCAGCAGTAGAAAAAATAACCTTACCCTTTAATATTGCATTAAAAAATCTAGCTATTGATGAATTTATTTTAAATCATTCAAGTGCAAATGTAACACTTAACACTCTGCAATTGTCGGCAAAGGCTGAAGGGTCTGATGTTACAATTAAACGCTTAACCATTCCTCGTATTAATGTGGTATTAAAAGAGCAAACCGCAGCTCAACAAGCAGCGGCTAATCAACAAACAACAACGGCTATTAAGGAATTACCAGCTTTACCTAATATCGATTTTATCTCGCCACTTAACATCAATGTTGAGCAGTTCAATATCACCAACGTGACAATAAATCAGGGCGAGCAACACTATTCAATTGATGATATTGCCCTGCAAATGAGCGTAGAAGATGCCACTATTAAAGTACAGTCACTATCGGCAGGTTATCAGCAGTGGCAGTTAAATACTCAGCTTGATGCAACACTGGAAGGGGCTATGCCTATTAACGGCAACATTAGCTTAAAAGGGAATGAACACAGAGCTACTCTTGATATAAATGGTGATCTAGCCAAGCTTAACATTGCGCTTGATACCACAGGATTATTTCCTTTAAATTTGAGAGCAACAGCCAACCTCAAACAGAAAAATTATCCCTTTAGTGTTAATGGCAAAATTAATCAATGGCTTATTAATACACAAAATAATGAGCTAAAGGTTAAAAACATCAATTTAAGTGCCCAAGGTAATGCTAACGACTATCAATTAAGTTTAACGGGTAATACTCAGCTAGATGCTTATCCAAGTGTAGATTTAAATACTCAGCTAAAAGGCACACTAACCAAGGCAACGCTTGAAACGCTTGCTTTAAAAACTAACGATAGTGCTGCGAATATTCAAGCACAGCTTGATTGGCAACAGGGAATTAAAGCGGACTTTACCGGCGTTTTATCAAATTTAAAAGCGCAATACTTAACCGATGCCCTAACCAGTGATGTTTCAGGGACTTTTAAAGGCGTATTTAACGCTCAAGCCGATACCTGGCAGCTACAAATGAACAATACTAAGCTAGCTGGCTTTTTAAACAACGCTCCCTTAGAGTTTGCTGCAAACTTTAAGTTAGATAATCAATTAAAAGCGGATATCGATAGTTTTTATTTAAGTAGTGGTGCTAACAAGTTAACTTTGAATGGGCAGGTAGATGATACATGGCAAGTTGACGGTGATATCACGCTTAATAGTGATGAGCAGGCTAATCTTCCTTTTATTGCTAACGGTAAAGCGGATTTAAAAGTACGCGGCAACAGATTAACCCCTTCGGTTAACTTAGCCGTCATACTAGAGCGTTTTATTTTTAATGAGATAAACATTAATAAACTTGCTATAAAATCTCAACTAGATACGGCCGCTGATTGGCAAACTGATCTCAGTGTTAATGTTGCATCTGCACTGGTCGCTGGGCAGCAAATTAATAATATAAACATAGCTGCCAGTGGTGATAAAACAGATCATCAACTTAGCGCGTCGATTGATGCCGAAAAAGGCGCGGTGGAACTTGAGCTTAATGGCAAAATGAAAAATGCCATTTGGAATGGTGAGCTAAGTGACATAACCCTTAGTGATAAAAAGCTGAGTTTTAATAATACTAAAAAAATATCCGTTATGGTGAATACACAAAACGGGGATTTTGATGTGAGCGCTCATTGTTGGCAATCAGCTCAAAGTAAGTTGTGTATAGATACCTTGTCGCAAACAAAAGCGCTAGGGCAGTTTAATGCAAAGCTTGCTAACCTCTCACTTGCAGAGCTTAAGCACTTATTACCAGATAATATTCGCACACGCGGAGACTTAACAGGTGATTTTGCTGCTAATTGGCAGTCAGGTGCACTTAAAACCCTCAGAGCCAATGTAAATTCTAATGGATTAAATGCAGTGCTAACCTCAGAAGAGGATCGATTTAAACTCCCAATAGAAACACTCAGTATTCGTGCTTTTTCAGATTCGCAAGTTGGTAAAATTGAAGCTAACTTGGCATCCAGTGTGTTAGGTAAAATAGCAACCGATATAAATATTGACGACATTCAAAATACACAAACACTCTCTGGTAACGTTAATATAGATAAAATTTTACTCTCAGACATTCAGCCATTTTTAGATACGCTTGAGCAACTTAAAGGGGCAATCAGCGGACAGGTTACATTAGCTGGAACGCTCAAAGATCCTCAGTTAGATGGTGAGCTTAATATAGCAGACATTAATTTAGAGGGAGAGCAATTACCTGTTGCACTTAAAGACTCTAATATACATATTTTATTTAATAAAACCACGGCAACAATTAAAGGTAACTTAAGTGATCCTCAAGGCGGGCAAGTTAAACTTACCGGTGATGTTGATTGGCAAGGTGAGCAACCCGCGGTTAATGTTGCAGTTGTTGGCAATGAGTTTTTTGTTAGAGCGCAGCAGGGTGTGATATTTAAAGTATCACCCGATCTAAAAATCGGCATAGCAGATAACGCGCTTAACCTTGTTGGTGAAGTGGTTGTGCCTTATGGACGTATAGAAATTGAAGAGCTGCCCGAGGGCGCAGTGCAAGTAAGCGATGATGAAATAATTATTGATCAAAAAACACAAGCGGCTAAAAAAGTCCCTTTTGATTACGATATAGACTTAAAAGTAACAGTAAAAAATGATGTAAAAGTCGAATCGTTTGGACTCAAGTCTAAAGTAACTGGTGATTTAGCGCTTAAAATGAGCCAAGGTACGCCAATTATTGCAACCGGAGAGCTTAATTTAATAGAAGGGACGTATTTAGCCTTCGGGCAAGACTTGATAATTAGAACAGGGCAAGTAGGTTTTAGTGGCGCAATCGACAAACCGTATCTCAACATTAAAGCGATTCGTAACCCAGATAATACCGCTGATGGTGTGATTGCCGGGGTGACTTTAACCGGCAGTGTTGAGCAACCTACGTTAAAAGTATTTTCTGAGCCTGCGATGGATCAAGCCCAAGCCTTAGCCTATTTACTCAATGGGCAACCATTAGGAGAGGGCGACAGCTCTACAGATGCTATGTTAACTCAATTATTACTTTCTCAAGGCGTGAGTCGCAGTGAGGGAGTGGTTTCTAAGGTGGGTGAAACCTTTGGTTTATCTGATGTAAGCTTAAGCTCTAAAGGCAGTGGTGAGCAAACAAAAGTAGAGATATCGGGTTATATAGCCCCAAGCTTACAGGTTAAGTACAGTGTCGGGGTGTTCGACTCACTCAGTGAAGTGGCTGTGCGCTATCAGTTACTCTCTAAACTATACATAGAAATAACCAGTGGCTTATACCAAAACGTAGACATACTGTATAAGTTTGATTGGGACTAGGGTCTGTTGACCTTTGCGGATTAAAATTTGTTCAAACTAGGGGCGGTTTAATCGCGGCGCGAGGTTTGTAACCTAGTGGGCTAAGTAAAAACCGAGTAACAAAGAGTAAATTGCCCCTAGGCAGAACCCGAAGGGCAGCGCCTGTTTGGCATTGATGCTGCGTTATCGCCTATTTATGGGGAATAACCACACCACATAGGCTCTGCCTTGCCTAAATACCAAACAGGCTGCTGCAAATTTAACCTTGAAAGGTCAACAGACCCTAATAGATAACAATAAAAAGGAAAGGTATGAAAAAGTGTGTAGTGACCCTTTTAGTGTCGGCTTTGTTAGGTGGGTGTGCCCAGCACAGTACTCAATCACCAGCCTCATCGGCTAAAAAGCTAACAAGCAGTGAGATTATTGCGGCGGCTAAAGATGATGAATGGCGATGGGTTGAATCAGAGAATATTCTAAAGTTAACCCTGCCCACAGGCGCTGCATATATTGAGCTTAACCCCAAACTTGCGCCTAAACACACTGCGAATATTAAAAAACTGGCAAGACAAGGCTTTTATCAAGGTACTCACATTTACCGTTTTGTTGAAGGGTTTGTAGCTCAAGGTGGCGATAGTACGGGTAAAAAGTTAGCCAAAACTAAACATAGCACGGTGCCAGCGGAATTTTATTTAACCACCACTGAGCCACTTTCAATAACCGAGATGGGCAGTGATGGTTATGCACCCGTAACGGGGTTTTTAGGTGGCTTTGCGGTTGCACAAAACCAAGCGCATACACAAACGTGGCAAGTCCATTGTCATGGCATATTTGCAATGGCGCGCGATAACGATATAAACAGTGCCAGCAGTGAGTTTTTTGTCACCATAGGTCAAGGGCCGCGTTATTTAGACAAAAATATTACCGTGTTTGGTCGGGTGCTTAAAGGCATGGCACATTTTCATCAGCTAGCGCGAACGCCAACTGAGAATACCGAGTTTAACCCCATTACTGATCTACAAGTATTAGCGGATGTAGCAGACGATAGCAGCCAATTTAAAGTAATGAAAACAGACTCTGATTCATTCAAACAATTAATTATTGCTAGGGGTAACCGCAGCGAGGAATGGTTTGCGTACAGCCATAATTATATTGATGTGTGTGGCATGGCGGTGCCAACTAAGCAACTTAATGACTAAAAAAGGAGCCTCAGGCTCCTTTTTTGTTAAGGTAACGCGACACTTATTGTCGGTTTATTTTTACCGCAAATGGGGTTTCGTTATAATGTGTTGAGCGATATGGGTTTATATCAAGCCCACCACGGCGCGTATAACGAGCGTATACTTCAAGTTTTTTAATATGGAGTTGAGTGGTTAAGTCGCTGTAAATACGTTCCACACATTGCTCATGAAACTCATTGTGAGTTCTAAATGAAATTAAATAGCGTAATAATGACTCACGACAAACTTGCTCACCGGTATAGCGAATAATAATACTCGCCCAATCCGGTTGTGAAGTAATTAAACAGTTAGACTTAAGCAAGTGGCTATGCAAAGTTTCGGTGACTATTTTATTGCTTTGTGATTTAAGTGAATGGGCATCAATATGGTAGTTATCTATCTCAATATCTAACTCATCTATACACTCACCTGGCAGTGGTGTGCAAGGAATACAATTGTAGTCATCAGCATTGTATAAGGTTACCTTTACAGGGCTGTTTACCGCATTGGATAAGTCGTCAATTAAATGTTGTTTAACAATTTCAATACTCCCAAAACGGCTTTGATTAAAGCTGTTTAAATAAAGCTTAAACGACTTTGATTCAATAATATGACTACTTTGACATTCGAAAGTAAACAATGCCACCGCAACTTGAGGTTTACCTTTAGTATTTAACCAAGACAGTTCGTAACCTGTCCATATGTCTTGGCCTTTAAACGGCAGCGCAGTTTCATCAATACTTAATGAATCACGATTAAGCTTGCGAGCAATAGGAAAAAGCAAGCTGGGCGTGTATTGATCGACATACTCAGTAGATTGACCAAGTACGCTGCCTTTAAGATCGGGAGAATTGCTGTAATCTGTCATGTTTGCTCTTAAATAGTTACAATGGATGCATTATATATAAATTAAATGAGTTTCACAGTATGTCTGTTGCAATGCAATTAGCTCAACTTCACGAAAAATTTAGCGAACAAACGATTACTAATACACAAAAGCGCCCATTAATCGTCCACGATGAGCAATGGCCAAGCCCATGTGAAATAGGTAGCGCCGATGAACATGGCATGATCCAGTGGCAAGCGATAGTTAGAGAGCCTACAGGTTCATTAATCGATCTCGCTAACGCATTGGAGCTTGAGTTTCCAGAGGCGTTGAGTCAATTTTATGGCCATATGTTTGCTGGCAGTGTTGTAGCCAATATTGACGGACATCAAGTGGAATTATTACAAGCATGGAATGAAGATGATTTTGACCTACTGCAACAAAATATCACCGGTCATGTTTTAATGAAACGTAAACTCAAACAAGCGCCAAGTGTATTTATTGGGTTAACCGACCAAGACGATTTGCTTGTTACCGTATTAGTAGAAACAGGTGAGGTGTGCCTAGAGTATGTAGGTAAAAAGCCACATCATGTACTTGCCAAAAACCTCAGTGAATTTATAGCGTCGTTGACAGTATAATTATAAGGTAGTTTTAAGGTGTGATGTTTTTAGACATAGCATCTTAAGTGTGGGATTTATTGAAAATCCCACGAAATATTAGAGACTATACCACACGGTTCACACCTAAAATCAAACAAGCCAAACCAAGGCTCGGGTAATTTCCATTCACCATGGCAACTCGGGCATTTACGCTCAAGTTCAGAGGCTTTATCAACCCCCCCTACACGGTATAAATAATAGTAAACAGGCTTTTTAGTTAAAAAACTAATCCGTTTAGTTATATCTTTACCACGGCGGTATAAATCACTTTGGGTGCTGGCTATTTCTTCAAGCGCTGGAAATTCACAGCGTGTTGCACCATTAATTTGAATTTGATCGCACGCTTGCCAATCTTCTTGCCATTTAATTAGTGTTTTATAGTCACCATTAGCAATCGCAGGAATATTAAATAGCGGCACGGGTAAAAAGTCATCGCCACAATACAGTGGGCTACATGTATGCACATAGGTGGTATATAAAATATAGCTTGATGGCTCTTTACAGCCATCGGCACCATTGGAGTGAATATCTTGGCCGATGACCTTTACTTTGGGAGCAAGCAAACCAGCGCCATGAAGCTTTTCAACACTGTGTTTAACAAACGCACTGTTATTAAGTGGGTGCATGGCGTCTTCGGTCGGGCACATTACACGAGTAATAAAATAGCCATCTTTTAAAACCGTTGGAAATTCCTCTCCAATGATTTGGCCATTAAAGCGTAATGCATTCACTAAGCGGTTTATTGCCTGCTCGGCTTGCTCTAGGGTTGTGTCTTGGTAGCAATCAAATGTTAAATCAACAACAAACATTTATAGTCTCAAATTATTTTTGCTCTAGCAAAGCAAGTAATCGATCAAGTTTTTGCTCAATTCTATCTAACTGAGTGTTTTTAGGATCTGAGTTACTTGCTTGCTCGGGTGTTTTCATTAAATTATAAATTGAATCGGGATTATTTTTATATTGACTCACTGCCGCAATAATAACCGGCATAGGAAGTGGTTTTACTAAACGGCTTTTAGTTAGTGCAACAGTGGGGACTTTGCCTTCATCAAGAAGGACTTTAATAGCTTCAAATACAGCAGCATTCATTCGATTTATAACTCTTTAATAAAGTAAGCTCGCAACATGGAAGTTGCGAGCAGGTATGGTAACAATAAAGTGGCTCAGACACATTAAAATGTGCGATTTAATTATTTTGACGAAGGCGAGAGTCGAGTTCGTCAATTACCTCACTCCAATCGCCATCAACCGCCAGCGATTCAGCAATAAAGTGTTGTTGGGCTTCATCCCAAAAGGGAGCATCTTGCAATAATGTGGTATCCGAAATGGCATGCGATGCAATAAATGCATCTATTTCTGCTTCTGTATTAGGTAAACCTAATTGTGCGAACAATGTATTTATGTCGTGCTTAGTCGTATCCATAATCGTGCTCCTTAATGAATTAATACTTAATACTTATTAACTCTAGGGGGGAATGATATATCTAGCCAGTTTAACCCTTACTGAATTTACGCTTTATTTACTCAGTAGTAAGTCGCTAAAGCATGATCTGACTCAATACAGAGAATAAGTGTAATAACTAAAATGTAAATTCGCTTATTTGTCCCACTTAGGTATATAGTTATATGAGCATTTGGTCATCGTTGTAGTTCAAAATTAATCCCAAACAAGTTACGCGGCGTAATGACAAAGGGTATAAAATAATAAAGGAAATAAAATGACAGCCACAGCAGAATCCACAGACACGTTTAGCGTGCAACATATTGCACCAGAAGATATCAGTACCGCTGCAAGCCTTATATATCAGGCCTACCAAAATGACCCTATTTTACAAACTCTGCTAGGATATAACGAAAAAAGCCCTCTGGACTATGAAAAAAAACTCCGTGCGCTTATTCGCGAAGAGCTCAGTAGCTTTTGGCAAGAAAAACAGCCTTTAATTGGCCTTTACCGTAACGATAAGTTAAAAGCAGTTGCTTGTGTATTTGAGTCAAGTAGCCAACTTCAAGCAGAGCGTTATTGGCATTGGCGATTAAAGTTGATGTTAAGTGCCGGTTATTTGCAAACGAATCAATTAATTGAAAAAGAAAAAACTATTCGTGATGCACTAAAGCCGCAAGGCAATTACTACTTTTTAGCGTTTATAGCCGTTGACCCACATTTTCATGGTCAAGGGTTTGGCCGCCAATTACTTAAAGGCTTAGATGGTTTATTACATGACAATCCTGAGTCCTCTGGTATAGCGGTATTTGTGACTCGTGACGAACATACGCAATTTTTTAAATCACAAGGCTTTGAGCACTTTAAGCAGCTCACATTTAACCGAGTTAAAGGTGAATTACTTTTTAAAGCTGCTCTATCTGTACAAGGCTAGGTGTTTAGAATTGTGATTATGTAAGCCAATGTTCCAAATAGGGCGCACTTACGTGAGATATATCTTACATTAACGTGCGCCTTGTCAGTTTAACTCCGTATTTTATCTTCTTAAAAACATCAAGTTATTGTTATTTATAGTTATTTTATTTTTCAATTTTATGACCGTAATTTTTTGTTTTCCTAACTATCATACTAAGCCGTTTGCTTTAAACTTTACTTTGTCAAGACGACATAGCCCAATGATTGAGCTACTGCCACGGATAAGGAATCAGGCAACTAAGTAGTTACTAGCAGGAAGCACAAAGGACAAGTTAACACGGATGCAGGGATGAAACAGGAAGTACACGGAGTACTAAAATAGCTGGGAGCTATTTAAAGGACACCAAGGATGATGCGATAGGAAATAGCAGGAGCGTTAGTTTACGCAGGATAGCCAAGGCGGCAAGTGGATATTGCAGGATGCAATGGAGAGTAAACACGGTAGTTTGCTCGTTCAGAGGATGATAAACAGGGAATAGGTAAAGGATACCTTACAGGATGTTTGCAATTGGGGCGTAACTGATGTTACGCCTTAGTTTTTTGTGCTAAGAAATTATATTCTATGTGGTGGCACAACCACACTTTTTAGTTTTTCATCTTCCATGATTAATACCCCTTGGTAGGTGTTTTCACCGTCACTTGAAAACTCAAAAATAAATTCGCTTTTCATGCCCGGTTTACCACTTTTTAAAATGCCAAATCGACGCTTGTTGCAAGCTACACTCATAAGTTGCACTTGCAATTGCTCGCTTTGGCGTTTGGCATGAACGTTCGCTGCTTCGGCTATTTTACGATTTAGCCAAAAAAAATAAATTACAGCACCAATAAGTATGAACGTCCATAAACTAGCCATTTAAGAGAATAACCTTCCAATTGCGCGAGCTAATGTCTCGCTTCTGTTTTCTTCACGTAATAAAGCTAATAAGTGAGGGCGAATAGTCGCAATTGCAACTAAATCTGCAAAAACGCTAGGAAATAATTCAGCTATTTTCTCATGATGCGCACAGTTATCCATAAACACATGTAAACGCTGTGGCTCTTCTAATTGTTTAAAGCAGCGACCAGCAATGGTCAACAAAATATCAGAATCTTGCCCTAAAGGTGAGTTAAGCGCGCAGTCAACAAGTTGTGCGCTAAGCCCTGCTGCTTGCCCTGATGATATTGCACGCAGCGCGGCAGAGGCCGCAACAACATCATTATTAGTAAGGGCGGTTTGCCCATAACTTAACAATAACTCACTTAACGAGGGCGGTATTTCTATGTGTTCAAGCATTGCACTTAATGGCTGTAATACTTCAACTGGTAATTTAGGCCACGCTGCTTGTAAGTGCTTCAAGTTATCAGCACTATGAAGACGATAAGCAAAATCGGCAATGCCTTGTAACGCGACATTTTGCCAATTATCAAAGCCAATTTGGCCACTAAAGTAGAGTTGGGCGTGCTCGTAGTATTGCGACGCTGGTTGCTTTAGCAACACTTTAACTTGCGCATTAAACGCCGCTAATTTATTCGCGTTCGGAGTAAATACATAAGGGTTGTTATCGAGTGTGCCATCGGCTTGCTCGCCGGTAATTTCTGTTCCTAGTGCCTGAATAACCATATCTGCAAAGTGATCACGGCTCGCGCTTACTAACTTACTTTGCTCATCAAGTGGGAATTTTAAGAACCACACATAGGGTTCTTTACTGGCTTTGCTATCCCAAAACTGAATCGCTAACCATGCATGACCTGCTAATGGGTAAGGGTAAGGAATTTGCGCTTGTTCAACGGCTAAAAATTGTTGTTTATCAAGCTTGGTAATGTGCCTGCCAATATCAAAAGCACGCCATTGAGTGCCTGCACCATCTAAAAGCTGGCCTAACGTAGCTATATGTTCACTCATGGATTTCCAACTGTTTTTACTACAAAATTACCTTAATTATACGCCATAGCGACTGTTGTGGGAACAGGGTATAATTGCATAATACACAGACCAAAGGGTGATTATGTACCAGCAAACCCACATATATTTACAGCAATTAGCGGCGCTACTTAAAAAGCATCAACTGTGGCAGGTTGAGCCGCTGAATCCCGATTTATTAGATTCTAGCGTACCGTTTTGTCACGATACATTGGCATTTGAACAATGGTTGCAGTTTGTATTTATTGAAAAGTTACAGCGGCTAATTGACAACAAGCAGCCGTTACCGCGCAATTTTGCAGTCGCCCCGATGGCGCAAATGACACTCACTGATAAATCAGGCAGCGAAGACATTATCGCTTTACTGACCCAATTAGATTCATATTTAGGAGAGCCTAATGAGTGAGCGCCCAGAGCCTATTGAATACGGCGAACTGTCGATTCTTTATCAAGATGAAAATTATGTAGCAATAGATAAACCCTCTGGGCTACTTGTTCATCGCTCATTTTTAGATAAACATGAAACTCAATTTGCAATGCAAATGCTGCGCGATCAAATAGGGCAACATGTGTTTCCTGTTCACCGTCTTGATAGGCCTACTTCGGGTGTATTACTGTTTGCATTAAGCTCAGAGGCGGCGCGTGATATGAATCAATTATTTATTGAGGGCACAATAACAAAACGTTATTTAGCGTTGGTACGCGGGTTTGCGCCTGAATCTGTTTTTTTAGATAAACCGTTAAAAGAAGAACTCGACAAAATAGCCGATAAGTTTGCTGATCAAGACAAAGCCGCGCAAGAAGCACAAACCCAATTTAATTGTTTGCATCAAGCTGCGCTGCCTATCCCAATAGGAAAATACCCAACGGTTCGTTATTCTTTGGTAGAGTGTTTTCCTAAAACAGGGCGTAAACATCAAATACGCCGGCATTTAAAGCACTTGTCTTTACCTATTATTGGTGATGTAAATCATGGTGATAACCAGCATAATCAGTTTTTTAGGGAGCATTTTTCGCTTCGCCGTCTAATGTTGTTTGCATCAGAGCTTAGCTTTGTGCACCCTTATAATAATGAACCCATAACAATTAAAGCGCCGCTGGGTGATGCAATGTTAAACATTTGCAAACAGCTGGGGTGGCCAGAACAAGAAGAGGATTATTAAATGGCACATATTAGTATTTTTGTTGGCAGCGTGTATGGCGGTGCAGAGCGATTAAGTGAGCAAGTTAGCGACACCCTAGAGCAAGCTGGTCATCAGGTAAGCGTATTCGCAGAGCCTACTTTAGATGATATAAAAAATGCTTCGCATATTTTAATTGTTACCTCGACCACTGGGCAAGGCGATATTCCTGATAATTTAGCGGATCTTTATCATCAATTAAATAGTACTTTTCCAATGCTAACAGACAAGCCTTTTGGTATTGTTGCCATGGGTGATAGAAGTTACGGTGATACGTTTTGTGGGGCAGGGCGCAGCTTTGATGAGCTACTACGTGATTTACAAGCTAAACCTGTTGGTAACCGACTAGAAATCGATGCCTGTGAAGACTTTGAGCCATGGCCGGTAACTGAGCCTTGGTTGCAAGCTTGGCTTGGTAAATTACCCTCATAAATGCGCAGACTCTAAATGAAAAAACATAAACTGAGTTTGGTTGTGCTTGCGGTGGCTTAGGTAGTCGCTTTGGTGGCAATAAACAAATAGCAGAAATACCTGGGCTAGATTGCACGATTATGGAGTTAAGCATTACTGATGCGTATCGCGCCGGTGTGACACAGGTTGTACTGATCATCAATCAAGCCGTTCGCAGTGAGATAGAACACATTATTTTACCTCGCTTACCTAAAGCCCTTGACGTGTTATTAGTAGAGCAACATAACGCGCTTGTTCCTGATGCATACAAAGCACTATCACAGCAACGTATAAAACCATGGGGCACAGGGCATGCGTTACTGTGTGCCAAAGCATATATTAACAACCCTGCAATTGTTATTACCGCAGATGACTATTATGGTGCGTCTTCATTTTATTGCTTAGTGAGCATTTTAAAAATAGCCCCGAATGGGCAATGGTGGGGTACCCGATTATCAACACCCTCTCTGAGCACGGTGGGGTTAATCGCGGAGTATGTAGTATTGCTGATGGAAGGCTTGTTGCAGTGACGGAATATTTAAATATTCAAAAAGAGTCTGCACATATTGTTGGGAATAATCCGCAGGGCTTGCGTGAAAAAATTAGCCGAGATGCGCTAGGAACTATGAGTTTTTGGGGGATCACCCCCTGCTTTTTTGACTATTTGCAACAAGGCTTTGAAACGTTTTTACAGCAATATAAGGTGAATACTCAGCAAGAGTACTACTTACCTGATCAAATCCAGCAAGCGATTAATGTAAAAGCACAGCCTGTATTTGTATACACTGCAAAAGAGCCTTGGTTTGGTGTTACCTATAAATCAGAACTGACAAGCATTGCGGCTACTTTGTGCGCATTACGTCAAGCGTAGCTATTAAATTATTATCGCCTTGGGCGAAAAGAGTGAAGTAGAAAATGAATACAGTTCCTATAGAAGTTTATTTATCTGAGAGTTTTGGCCTTGACGAGAAGCATGCGAGCATAAAACCCATAGGCAGTGGGCATATAAATACTACTATGTTATTAAGCACTTCGAAGCGGTCACTGGTTGTACAAAAGCTCAATACGGTGGTGTTTCCAAAACCACAGTTACTTGTTGATAATGCGCGATTAATAGAGCAACACTTAAGTAAAAAACAACAAGCAGGTGAATTCAATCTAGCAATAGTACGCCATGTAGCGACGACTCAGCATGACTATTTAGTTAATAATGATGATGATACTTGGCGAGCACTTGAGTTTATTGGTGGCAGCTACAGTGAAGATGTGGTTAATACTGCTAGCCAGGCACAAACAGCGGCCAATGCATTTGGCCAATTTGCACAAGCGCTACAAGACTTTGACGCGAACAATTTACATGCGGTTATTCCCAATTTTCATAACTTGGCCATGCGTGCAGAAGTCTTCAAGCAAGTTGTTAGCACCGATCCTCATAAACGTGTAGCTCATTGTCAGGAAGAAGTTGATTTTTGCCTGTCGCAGCTTTCACTTATCGATGAGCTTAATGCCCTTGAGGGAAAAGTGCCTATTCGTGTGTGCCATAACGATACTAAAATAAACAACATGCTATTTTGCTTAGACTCTAATAATGCAAAAGCGGTGATAGATTTAGATACTTGTATGCCTGGTTATTGGCTTAATGATTTTGGCGATATGGTCAGAACATTTTGCTCTGCAGAGCAAGAAGATTCAACGGCGCTTGAAAAGGTAGGTGTTCGTGAAGATATTTTTGCAGCGATTGTTAAAGGCTATGTTGAACCATTAAAATCAATATTAACGGCCGCGGAAAAACAAAGCTTTTGGTTAGGTGCTAAAGTGATGCCTTTTATGATTGGCTTACGCTTTTTAACCGACTATATAGATGGTGATAATTACTTTAGCGTTAAACATGAGAAACACAATTTAGATCGCGCAAAAAATCAATTTGCGTTGTACAGGGATATAGTAAGTAAGCAGCAGGTATTAAAGGCGATGTTAACTAAGATATAAGCCCAATCGGTTATATTGCTCAAAGTGCTAAAGTTAAGCTTTGAGCAATATAAAGCGAGGTTAAACGCTAAAAATACGTATAAACTTCTAACCCCTCAATCGTTATTAAGCATCGGCTAGTTTTACGCGGATTTTGCTTTTATCAACGGTTGTTTGATTAAGGGCTTTAATTGCGCCTTTAACTTCAATGTCGTTTGGCATTTCTACAAAAGCAAAACCTTTTGATTGGCCAGTTTCTTTATCGAGTACTAAGTTACAGGTGGTCACTTTACCGTGCGCTGTAAATAAAGTACGAAGCTCATGCTCAGTGGTAGCACGAGATAAGTTGCGAACTAATAGTTTCATAATGAACCTAATTAAGGGTATCAGCGTTAATTATCTCAAGTAACCCCGCTTTAGCCTAACTTTATTTTACATTTACTGAAAATAACGCCCATAAACAAAAAAAGCTGCTCGTTGGCAGCTTTTTGTTTATCAGCAGACTTATTTGCCAGCCGGTTGTTCAGCAAGGCTTATTTTACTTCTTTACCCGCTGCTTGTTGATCGGCGTGATAGCTTGAGCGTACAAACGGGCCAGAAGCCGCGTGCGTAAAGCCAATTTCATCAGCATACTCTTTTAGTGCATCAAACTCAGCAGGCGGCACGTAGCGTTTTACTGGTAAGTGATGCTTAGAGGGTTGTAGGTATTGGCCTACGGTTAGCATATCAACGTTATGCTCACGTAAATCACGCAGTACTTCTTCAATTTCGCTAATTTCTTCACCTAAACCAACCATTAACCCCGATTTAGTTTTAACCTCAGGGTGTGCTTCTTTAAAGCGGCGTAATAATTCAAGTGACCACTTGTAATCAGCACCTGGACGCGCCAATTTGTACAAACGTGGTGCTGTTTCTAGGTTGTGGTTAAATACATCTGGCGGCGTTTCAATTAATATTTCCAACGCTCTGTCCATACGACCACGAAAATCAGGGACTAATATCTCAATGGTGATTTCTGGATTGTGCTTGCGAATTTCACGGATACAATCGGCAAAGTGCTGAGCGCCACCGTCACGTAAATCATCACGGTCTACCGAAGTGATCACTACGTAGCTTAGCTTCATGTCTTTAATGGTCAGTGCAAGCTTTTCAGGCTCTGCTGCATCGGGCTTTAATGGACGGCCATGTGCAACATCACAGAATGGGCAACGACGTGTACAAATAGCCCCTAAAATCATAAAGGTCGCCGTACCGTGGTTAAAACATTCTGATAAGTTAGGGCACGAGGCTTCTTCACATACAGAGTGAAGGCCATGCTTACGCATTGCTTGTTTTATGCCGTCAATCCGCTCGGTTGACTTAGGTAAGCGGATTTTAAGCCACTCTGGCTTACGGAGCATTTCGGTTTTTTCTGTTGGTAAAACTTTAACGGGGATCAACGCCATTTTTTCTGCGTCGCGTAGTTTTACACCTGGTTCCATTTTGACTGGTTTATTCATTCGTTTTCAAACCCTTCAGTATGCTTAACCTGTGTTGCATTAAGCTTTTTGATCATGTGTTTTACCAGCCCTTGACCTGCAACTTCAAGGTTTTGAGGGCCATTTAATTCTTTAGTTTGCACCATATTCATGCCCGCATAACCACAAGGGTTAATGCGTAAAAATGGACTTAGGTCCATGTTAACATTTAATGCTAAGCCATGAAATGAGCAGCCACGACGAACTCTTAGGCCTAAAGAGGCAATTTTGCTGTCGTTCACGTAAACACCGGGTGCATCGGCTTTTGCGTATGCATCAATACCGTACTCAGCAAGGGATTCAATAATACATTCCTCAAGCCATGTTACTAGCTCTCGTACGCCAATCTTTAAACGACGTAAGTTAAATAATACATACATCATTTGCTGACCTGGGCCGTGGTAAGTTACTTGTCCGCCACGATCCACTTTAATCACTTCAATGTCACCTGGGGCGAGCAAGTGCTCATCTTTACCGGCTTGGCCTTGGGTAAATACACTTTCGTGCTCTACCAGCCAAATTTCATCTGGGGTATTTTCATCACGGGTGTCGGTAAAGTCTTGCATTTTTTGCCAAATCGGCATGTAACGCTGACGACCCAGTTGGCGTACGATTAGGGTGTTTTCGCTCACAACAAATCTCAACTATGGATTAAAGCATATGGCGTACGTCATCGATGTTGCTGATCACGTTGTAAATTTCTTCAATGTGTTTGCCGCTTGTTACAGTAGCTACTAGCGTTACAGACTCGTAATTACCTTTACTGCTTGGTTTTACTTTTGGCGCATAATCACCTGGAGCAATAGGTTGTAATTTAGCTAAAATTTGATCAGTTAAGTTTACATTAGCTAGACCCATAATTTTAAATGTAAATGGGCAAGGGTACTCTAAGTACTCATCAAATTTAGTGTCTTTAACAGGTTCAACCACGACGGGAACTCCTCAAACAAAAAGTGTTGGCTTTGCTAAAACGCGAAGCTTAAAACTGACAGGCTAATGGCAATCTTGAAATGATGCTATTGTTGACCCAAGCCAATGATAGTCATTCAATACGATTGGTATATATGGGGCGCATTCTAGCACTTTTCAAGCAAAAAAAAACGCCTCACAGTGGAGGCGTTCATATTACTTTACTCGCAATTACATAATCTGTAAGCGTAAGTAGTCATATATTTTACTAAAGAAGCTACCTTCTTGTATTTCTTCAAGTGTAACTAGCGGATATTGTGCAATATCTTCGCCTTCAAGCTGTAAAAATAAAGTACCTACTTTTGTGCCTTTAGCTAAAGGTGCCTCAAGGGTATCGTCTAGCTCAAAGTTTGCTTTAAGGTTTTTATGCTGACCACGAGGAATAGTAATAGGTGTATCTTCTAAAATTCCTAAAGAAACATTCTCTTTATTGCCCATCCAAACACGTTGCTCAGCAAAGCTGTCGCCGGCTTTATACGGGGTAATTGTTTCAAAAAAGCGAAAACCGTAGTTTAGTAGTTTTTTACTTTCTACCTTACGCGCGCGCTCACTTGAGGTGCCCATTACAACAGCAATTAAACGCATGTCGTTTTTTGTTGCAGAGGTGACTAAGCTGTAACCGGCATCAGATGTGTGACCCGTTTTAATACCATCTACATCTAGGCTTTCATCCCACAACAAAGAGTTGCGGTTATATTGCTTTATGCCATTGAAGGTAAAAGACTTTTGTTTATATAGAGCGTATTCATCAGGCACATCTCTGATAAGTGCAGCCCCTAATGTCGCCATGTCGCGTGGCGTTGTATAATGCGCATCAGTATCAAGGCCATGACTATTAACAAAATGCGTATTAGTCATGCCTATTTTTTCGGCGTGAGCATTCATTAAATCTGCAAACGCGCTTTCGCTACCAGCAATATGCTCTGCCATAGCAACACATGCATCATTTCCTGATTGAATAATAATGCCATGGTTAAGATCATCGACACTAACTTGTTTACCGACTTCAATAAACATTTTTGATGATTCAGGGAAGTTTTTTGCCCACGCTTTTTCACTAACAGTAACCATATCGGTGGGCGCAATATTACCAGCATTAATTTCGGTACCAATTACATAACTGGTCATCATTTTAGTTAAGCTGGCCGGTGCGAGTTTGGTATCAGCCTCGCCTTGTGCAATGACTTTACCTGTGGTGAAGTCCACCAAAAAGTAACCTTTTGCATTAACTTGAGGAGGCGCTGGAATAATTTGGGCGGTGGCTGAAAATACGGCGGCAGAACAGACTAAGCCGCAAACACCAGTAAGAATTTTATGTTTAATAGATTTCATCATACTCATTAATGGTTAAAGTTAAAAATATGCGTATTCCCATTCTAAAGGGCTTACTGAGTGTAAAGCAAGAACGCGTTTTGAAATTGATTTTGTTTTAATGTTTCTAGTACTTGTTGCGCATGTTGGGCATCTTTTATTGGCCCTAAATGCAATCTATAAATAGCGTCTTTTTCAACGATATTTGTCGGTAACTTATACTGTTCTCGCAGTGTACTTGCTAACGCTTCTATGTTGGCTAAGGTACTGCCCGCGGCAACTTGAACGTAGGTTTTTCGTGCATGGGTATCGGCTAGAGTAATAGCTTCTAGCTTAACCTCTGCTGTACCATACTTATGGTATCCAAGTTTGTATGCAGCGGCATAAGAAAGGTCAATAATTCTATTATCATGAAAGGGGCCACGGTCATTAACACGAACAATAATTGATTTGCCATTAGCCGTATTTGTTACCCGCACAAAACTAGGTAAAGGCAACGTTTTATGAGCTGCGGTCATAGCGAACATGTCGTAAATTTCGCCATTAGAGGTGTGATACCCATGAAATTTACGGCCATACCACGAAGCAATACCCGTTTCTGAATAGCCGGTTTCATCGAGCATCGGGGTATAACGTTTGCCAAGCACTTCGTAGGGGCGCGTGGTACTCGCACTTTTAATAACTTGAGTAACAATGGCATCTTGCATTTCTAATTCGGTCGGTGCACGAAGCGGCGCCGCATCATGGCGCATGCTGTAACGACTATTTGAACTGCTGCATGCACTTAAAAAGAGGCTAACGAGAATAATAATTATAAGTTGTTTGTAAAGGCGCATTATTTTAAGAGCATCCTTTTATCTGTGGCAATCGACATAATAATGCCAAATGCAGCCATCAGGGTCACCATTGAGGTACCGCCATAACTAATTAATGGTAACGGTACACCTACAACAGGCAGCAAACCCGATACCATGCCAATATTTACAAAAATATAAACAAAAAATGTAAGTGTGAGTGAGCCGGCTAATAGTTTACCAAACGCATCTTGTGCGTTAACTGCAATAAATAATCCACGGCCAATGATGAATAAGTACAGGCTAAGTAAAACACACACACCAAATAAGCCAAACTCTTCACTCAGTACTGAAAAAATAAAGTCAGTATGTCGTTCAGGTAAAAACTCTAGCTGCGATTGCGTGCCTTGCAGCCAGCCTTTTCCTTCGATACCGCCTGAACCAATGGCAATTTTTGATTGAATAATATGATAGCCAGAACCCAGCGGATCGCTCTCAGGGTCTAAAAAGGTCAGTACCCTTTGCTTTTGATAATCGTGCATACCGTAGTGCCAAAATGGCCATGCTGCCAAAGCAACAACCGAGCTTAAAAAGCCGATTAAACGCCAACTCAAGCCTGATAAAAACAACACAAATACACCGGAACTGGCAATCAAAATTGAGGTGCCCAAATCAGGTTGTTCTTTAATTAGTAGGGTAGGCAGCATAACAATGGCAAAGCCAATGACTAAATGTAACGGACGCGGCGGCAAATGGTGGCGGCCAATATACCAAGCAACCATCATCGGAACCGCTAGTTTCATTAGCTCTGAGGGTTGAAAGCGAGTAATGCCTAAATCTAACCAGCGTTGAGCGCCTTTAGAACTTACACCAAATAGCAGTACCCCAACCAGCATGAGTAATCCTAGGCAATACATGGGAATAACTAAGCGTTTTAAAGTCGCTGGTGGAATTTGAGCAAGTACAAACATACCTATAATGGCGCCAGCCATTCGCGTAATATGGCGAACCATCATGGCAGAGTCTTGCCCTGAGGCGCTGTATACAATGGTAATACTACCGGCCATCATCAGCAATAACGCAATAAAAAGTGGCAAATCAATATGCAGTCGCAGCCAAATAGAGCGCTTATCATGTAAAGCCGTCATGGTGCTTTGTCCCCTGAAGGTTTGATTGGGTTAGCTGCAAAATAGTAATCCATTAATTGGCGCGCAATGGGCGCACCTACTGAGCTTCCCCCACCGGTATTTTCTACCACAATAGAGACCACTATTTGTGGGTTGTTGTAGGGGGCAAAACCGACGTAAATGGCGTTATCACGTTGGCGCTCTTTAAGTGCATCGGCGTCGTAACGCTCGCCCTGAGCAATACTCACCACTTGGGCTGTACCGGTTTTACCTGCTGGATCGTAGGCAGCGCCTTTAAACGCACGATGGGCAGTTCCGGTAGCTTTTTTAACGGTGTTATGCATGGCATCAATCGCGATGCGCCAGTTATCCTCGTTATTAAGTACAACCGGCGGTTTTTCTTCATTATTGAGCTGAGTAATTTGATCCTCTTTTTTAGCAACTTGCACTAAATGAGGAGGGTGATTTACCCCTCTGTTAACTAAAATATTAGTGGCATTCGCTATTTGAATGGGGGTGGCAGTCCAATAACCTTGGCCAATTCCTACAGAAATAGTATCGCCAGGCCACCAAGACTCTTTAAAACGGGCTTCTTTCCACTCTTTTGAGGGTAAAATAGCGGTTGTTTCTTCATGAATATCAATACCGGATAATTCACCAAAGCCAAAGCGAGCCATAAAGTTACTTATTTTTGTGATCCCCATTCGATAGGCTGCGTCATAAAAGTAGGTATCGCATGACTCTTCTATTGCTTTATAAACATCAACATGGCCATGGCCCCAACGTCGCCAATCACGCCATCTATGCTCTACGTTGGGAATTTGAAAAAAGCCCGGATCCCACATGCTGGTGGTTTCTTGCACTATATTTTCTTCTAATGCCAAAATAGCCATGTGTGGTTTAACAGTAGATGCTGGTGCGTAGCGACCTTGAGTCGTGCGATTGATCAGTGGACGATCAGGGTTGAGTAAGGCTTTGTAGTCTTTACTGCTAATACCGTGCACAAATAAATTGGGGTCATAACTTGGGTTTGAATAAAGCGCTAAAACGCCGCCATCTTTTGCATCCATTACCACAATAGCGCCGCGCATATCTTTAAGTGCATGTTGGGCTATTTGTTGTAAACCAATGTCGAGAGTAAGTACTAAGTCGTCACCCGGCTGCGGTGGATCCATGTTTAAGGTGCGAATAATACGGCCACGGTTGTTTACTTCAACCCGCTGTGAGCCAACTTGGCCATGTAATAACGGCTCGTAGTATTTTTCGATACCCAGTTTACCAATATCATGCGTGGCTCGGTAGTTTGTGGCTTCATCTTGTTGTTCAAGCTTATTTAATTCTTTTCTATTGAGCTTTGCAACATAGCCTAATGCATGGGTTAAAGTATCGCCAAAGGGATAATATCTTGCTAGGCGCGCTTCAATGCTAAACCCTGGAAATTTATGCTGGTTTACTGAAAACATCGCTACTTCGTTTTCATTTAAACGGGCTTTGAGGACTTGGCTTTTAAAACGTCGAGTATGTTTTATATCATCAAGAAAATCAGCTTGTTGTTGCTCGGTTATTTCAATGATTTTGCTGATAGACTTCAAAGAGGCGGTTAAATCATCAACTTCTTCGGGGATCACCTCAAGGTTATAAACGGGCTTATTTTCGGCCAGTAAAACACCGTTGCGGTCGTAAATTAAACCGCGATTGGGGGCTATAGGTATAACTTTTATACGGTTATCATTAGAACGAGTTTGATAATCTTGATGATCATCTACCTGGATTTTATACAAGTTAGACAATAATATGGCTACAAGGACTAATATAAAAATAAAACCCACGAATGCACGCCGAGCAAATAAATTAGCTTCTGCTGAGTGGTCGCGAATAGTGGGTCTTCGTTTTAGCATAGCAAGAAACTACTCGCGATGATAAGGATGGTTGTTATTTAAGCTCCAGCCTCTGTAGAGGCTTTCAGCAACAATAATGCGTACTAAAGGGTGTGGGAGCGTTAAATTTGATAACGACCATTTTTGCTCAGAGGCAGCAATACACTCTGGGGCTAAGCCTTCAGGTCCGCCAATTAATAAACTGACATCGCGACCATCAAGTTGCCACTTTTCCATGTTTTTCGCTAGCTGGTGAGTATCCAGTGCTTTACCGGTTACTTCCAATGTGACAATACGATTGCCTTTAGGTATAGCGGCTAAGGTTTTTTCACCTTCGGTGTGTAAAATACGCTTTATATCTGCGTTTTTGCCACGTTTACCTGCAGGTATTTCGATTAGTTCCAGTGCCATATCTTTGGGAAAGCGGCGCTGATATTCTGCAAAACCTGTTTCTACCCATGCTGGCATTTTTGTACCAACAGCAATCATTTGTATTTTCACGACGTTACTTCCAAGCGTTGTCTAAAATAGGGAGCTATTAGCCCCAAAGCTTTTCTAGATCGTAATAGCTACGTGCTTGATCTTGCATAACGTGAACAATCACATCACCTAAATCAACGAGTGCCCATTCACCATCGCTTTGGCCTTCATACCCTAATGGCTCTTCACCAGCGTGGCGAGCTTCTTTTGCTAAGTTATCAGCAATTGACAATACATGACGTCTTGATGTGCCTGAACATACAATCATGTAATCGGTTACGTCTGAGCTGCCAGTTACGTCAAGTTGAATCACATCACGTGCTTTCATATCGTCAATTTTGTCTAGTGCAAAAGCGAGTAGTTGTTTCGAATCCAAGGTTTTGTCTCAATTTAAAATTTAATAGCGGTTATTTTAACACGCTGAGGGGTTTATACCAATCACTCTTGATAAAGCTGGTGCTGCTTAATATAGTGACTCACGGCGTCGGGTAATAGTTCACTCTTTTTAGTACTTTTTTTAAGGGTTTGACGGATCTCGCTGGATGCGGCATCCAGCTGTTCTCCCTCTAAAAAGTAAAGGTGTCCGGCTTTTGTTTTTTGCAGCAAGGCAATATCAGTGGTAACAGCGTTATGTTGATAGCATTTAAGTTCACCCTGTGTATCACAAATTTGGCCAGGGCGTTGATACACTACCAGATGACAAAGGCTAGTTATTGTTTGCCACTGATACCATTTATCAAGGTTGTTAAATGAGTCCATGCCAATTAAAAATAAAATAGGGGTATCGGGGTTTTCTGCTCTTAGCTCTTGCAAACTTAATAAAGAATACGACGGGCCGCTGCGTTGCAGTTCTCGTAAATCAAGCTTGAACTGCGTATAAGGTGTAATTGCGGTTTTAAGCATTGCAATACGATGCTCGGTGCTGATCCCCGGTGCCGCTTTGTGCGCAGGTATTGCACAGGGCATAAAATAGAGTGAGTGTAATTTAAAGGTCGCAACGCATTGCTGCGCCATATTAAGGTGCCCAAAATGAACAGGGTCAAAAGTGCCACCAAAAATTGCAATCATGGTATTTTTCCTTTACTGACGGTTAGTATGACACGGCAGTGGAATATCGAGCGGCTGGCAAAATTTAATACAAATATGTGCTAATGCTTGATAGGGGGCAATTAATACACCTTGTTTGTAGCTTGCATCAAATAATGCCAGTTCACTGCTAATATTCTCTAGGGTATGAATATTTAGTCTGTTTATCGCTGTTTGTACCGGCGCTTGCTGATTTTTCCAAATCGCTTTTTGTTTAAACAAGGTTGCTAATGACTCACCTTGCAATAATCCCTGCTGTACACTGATTAAGGTATTTAAATCTTTATTGATGGCCCATAAGATACTCACAACCTCAGTGTTATCACTGGCAAGTTTGTTAAGTACTTTTATAGCCTGAGCGGTGTGGCCGTTTAAAAGCGCATCACTTAAATCAAAAATATCAAACTTAGCTTGGTTTAGTAGTCCTTGCATCACCAGCTGTTGCGTGATCAGAGCGTCACCGTGTATTAATGCTAGTTTTTCAAGCTCTTGGTAACACGCAAGTAAGTTGCCTTCAGTGGCATTAATTAAACTGAGTTTGGCCTCGTTTTGAATATTTAGTGACAAGCGTTGGCACTGCTCATCAAGCCAACGCTTTAAGTGATTTCCGCTAAGTGGGTAACAGGGTACAAATAACCCTTGCTTATCGAGTGCTTTAAACCACGCGCCGCGCTGAACATCTTGACTGGCCTTAGCGCCTTTTACGATTAAGATCGTATCAGGGTTTTCAAGCTCTACTATTTTTTTAAAGGTGTTTGCGCCGGGTGTCCCCGGTTTTTGCTGGTTTAAATCAAGCTCAATAATAGTGCGCGCGCTAAACAACGACATACTTTGGTATTGCGCGATTATTTCTTGCCAATCAAAGCCCTGAGCTAAAGTGAATTTAATTACTTCATCAAAACCTTGTGCCTTTGCCGTGTCGCGAATGAGCTGTACACATTGCGCTTCTTGAAAAGGCTCTTCGCCAAAAACCAAATAAAAAGGTTTTAAGCCTTTTTTTAATTCACTCGATAGCTGATTTGCATAACAACGCATTATAGTTGCGACAACTCTCTAACAATACGACGACTCGCTTGTTGGCGAATTTCGCTAATTAGCAGCTCAAGCTCTTTTGCTTTTGCTAGTGCGTTGTCAGGATCATCTTGGTAGTTACGGTATAACTCAAAGCGTTTTTCGATGGCTTTTTGTTTCGGGCGTTTTACTACATAACTTACGCTGTATGCCAGTTCGTACTCAGCTACTTGTCCGTTTTGGAACAACGATAAGGTTTGACGCTCTAGTTGTTCTTTAAATAAATAAAGCTGCGCAGACTGTTTACTCGCAGGCACTAAAGTGACATCGCTCATAGCCAGTTCGCTTTGCAAATAGCTAAATAAAGCAGATTTTTGATCATCCCCCACCAGAGTTAGCTGTTTTAAATCATCGGGTAGGCTTGATGCTTTTTTAAGATGAAAGCCACAGCTCGATAACAAAAAACAGACTAGCACTAAGGCTAGTCCGTTTTTAATGGCGTTTAAAGCAGCCATATTAGTTAGCTACCACGTTAAGTAATTTACCTGGTACATAAATGACTTTGCGTATCGTTACACCATCAGTAAATTTAGTCACGTTAGACTCGGCAAATGCCAAAGCTTCTACTTGCTCTTGCGTTGCATCAGCTGCAACCGTTAGTTTTGCACGTAATTTACCGTTTACTTGTACGATGATTAGTTTTTCATCTTCAACTAGGGCAGATTCGTCAACTTTTGGCCATGTTGCATCTAAAATATCACCTTCTTTACCTAGCTCTTGCCATAACTGATGCGATAAATGCGGTGTTATTGGTGCTAGCATAATAAGTAATGCTTCTAATGCCTCGTTAGCAATGGCAACATCTTGAGTGTCGTTTAATGGCGCTTTTAATAACTTATTAGACAGCTCCATGATTGCGGCAATCGCAGTGTTGAATGTTTGACGACGTTCAACATCATCGCTCACTTTTGCGATTGCTTTGTGTAGCTCACGACGTAGTACTTTTTGTGGGTTAGTAAGCGCCGATTTATCAAGTGCTTGGTAACCTACTGTTTTAACGTCTACTGCGTATTTCCAGACACGTTTTAAGAAACGATGTGCGCCTTCAACCCCTGAGTCTGACCATTCAAGCGTTTGCTCTGGTGGTGCTGTAAACATCATAAATAAACGCACTGTATCTGCACCGTATTGGGCAATAACTTCTTGTGGGTCTATACCGTTGTTTTTCGACTTAGACATTTTGCTCATGCCAGATGAGAACACCGGTTCACCATCTTTTTTATGCCATGCTTTAGTTACGCGACCTTTGTCGTCGGTTTCTGTGTTTACATCACTTGGCGAAATCCAAATGTCGCCACCTTTTTCATCTTTACGATAAAATGTTTCAGCAAGTACCATACCTTGACAAAGTAAGCGGTCGAATGGTTCATCTGAATTAACTAAACCAAAGTCACGTAATAATTTGTGGAAAAAGCGCGAATATAATAAGTGCAATATGGCGTGCTCAATACCACCAATATATTGGTTTACTGGTAACCAGTAGTTAGCGGCTGCTGGGTCTAACATGCCTTCGTCATGGCGTGGGCTACAGTAGCGAGCGTAATACCACGATGATTCCATAAAGGTGTCAAAAGTATCTGTTTCGTGAGTAGCAGGTACACCGTTTACAGTTGTTTTAGCCCAATTCGGATCGGCTTTAATTGGCGATGTAACACCATTCATTACCACATCTTCTGGTAAACGCACAGGGAGCATATCTTCAGTAGCAGCAAGCTCGTTACCGTTTTCATCGCTCAGCATTGGGATTGGAGAGCCCCAGTAACGTTGGCGACTTACGCCCCAATCGCGAAGACGGAAGTTTACTTTACGCTCACCTACACCTAATGCTTCTAGTTTGTCGGCAACAGCGTTAAAGGCGTTTTCAAAATCAAGGCCATCAAATTCACCTGAGTTAACCAGTACGCCTTTTTCGGTGAATGCTTCTTTGCTAAGGTTTACCTCAAGCTCTGAACCTTCAGCAGGGGCAATAACTTGTTTAATATCGAGGCCGTATGCGGTGGCAAATTCAAAGTCACGTTGGTCGTGCGCTGGTACTGCCATTACCGCGCCTGAGCCGTAATGCATCAATACAAAGTTTGCAACCCAAATAGGCACTTGCTCGCCCGTTAAGGGATGCGTGGCGTAAAAGCCTGTTGCAATGCCTTTTTTCTCCATGGTTGCCATATCCGCTTCGGCAACTTTAGTGTTTTTACACTCTTCAACAAACATCGCAATCGCGTCGTTGTTTTTAGCCGCTTCTTGTGCGATTGGGTGGCCACCGGCCACAGCTAGGTATGTCACGCCCATAAACGTATCTGGACGAGTGGTGTATACACTAAACTTTTCGTTATTGTCGGTGCGCGTAAACTCGATATCTAACCCTTCAGAGCGACCAATCCAGTTGCGCTGCATGGTTTTAACTTGCTCAGGCCAATCTTCTAGTTTGTCTAAGTCGTCTAATAGCTCTTGAGCATAGTCGGTAATTTTTATAAACCACTGTGGAATTTCTTTTTGTTCTACTACTGCGCCTGAACGCCAACCACGACCATCAATTACTTGTTCGTTAGCTAATACTGTTTGATCCACAGGATCCCAGTTAACCGTTGACATTTTTTTGTACACTAGGCCTTTTTCGTAAAGCTTAGTGAAGAACCATTGTTCCCATTTATAATATTCTGGGTGGCACGTCGCAATTTCGCGATCCCAGTCGTAGCCAAACCCTAATTGCTTAAGCTGGTTACGCATGTAGTCAATATTTTCGTAAGTCCATTTTGCTGGGGCTGTTTTATTTTTAATAGCGGCGTTTTCTGCAGGTAAACCAAACGCATCCCAACCCATAGGTTGCATTACGTTTTTGCCTTGCAAGCGCTGAAAGCGAGAAACCACGTCACCAATAGTGTAGTTACGCACATGACCCATATGCAGTCGACCACTTGGGTAAGGAAACATTGAGAGGCAGTAGTACTTTTCTTTGCTCTCGTCTTCTGTGACTTTAAATACTTGGTTTTCTTCCCAGTAGCGTTGGACTTTTGACTCTATGTCTTGTGGGTTATATTGCTCTTGCATTTACGTTTCCAAACTTCTTGCATACTAATAAAAAATTGTCGATAGGATACCCCAAATAAAGGGTTATTCACAGCGCCAAAGTGGCGCTTTTTACAAATTTGCCGTTAAATTAGTTTTCAGTGCAGGTTAACCTATACTTATCTACGTTAGGAGTCAGTTTTAACTTAGCGTTTGTTAATCTTCTTAGTTGAGTTTACACGCAAGTATTTGAGGTTTAAGCTAGGGTCTGTTGATCTTTGTGGATTACAATTTGTTCAAACTAGGGGCGATTTAATCGCGGCGCGAGGTTTGTAACCTAGTGGGCTAAGTAAAAACCGAGCAAAGCTTCCGCGTCCTGCTCACGCCCCTTACCTACATCCATGTAGGCAACAAAGAGTAAATCACCCCTAGGCAGAACCCTTCGGGCAGCGCCTGTTTGGCATTGATGCTGCGTTATCGCCTATTTATGGGGAATAACCACACCACATAGGCTCTGCCTTGCCTAAATACCAAACAGACTGCTGCAAATTTAACCTTAAAAGGTCAACAGACCCTAAACAAAGCCTGTATGGTGTTGTTTTTATCAACAGCTAATAGCGCCGTATAAATATCAGTCCCCTCACAATTTTGAAGGAGTATAAAATGGCAGATTACAGAGCATGGCTTAGTGATTTTACCGATTGGTTAAAAGATGTGAAAGAGCATGAGGTTAAAGCTGCAGTAAAGCGATTTATTGAATCTGAGCAGGCACTTAAAGATTTAGGTGAAGAAAAATATCAGCTTTATCGTAATTACTTAATGCGCGATATCTCTCATCTACAAGAAAATAACAGCTACTATAATTCGCTTGCATGGCAGGAGCTTAAAGAGTCATTGTGGTTTGAACTTTCTCATATTGAAGACAAAACACAGCTTGAATGGCAGTCATTAAGTGAAGATTTTAAGCATAATGGTGTTTATCACGCAGGTGAATGGATAGCCATGGGCACATTAGTATGTAAGAATTGCAACCATAGTTACGATGTTTACCATGCAACGCAAATTATTCCTTGTACGCAGTGTGATGGCATCTATTTTAGCCGCCAGGCTTTACAACCCTAAATATAAGTATTGAGTGGCTGTAGGCCACTCAATATGCCCAAATCTAGCAATTAAGCTGGTAAAAAAAGAAGTTAGAATGACGAAAAAACTGCTGCCACTACCTGTATCAAATCTTGCACCGAGTATTTCTTCGAGCCATGTAAGCACTTGCATGAGCAATCCATACCCTGAGCAACTTACCTTTATAGGCCAACAACGTGCGCAAAGTGCGTTGGACTTTTCTTTAGGAATGGACCTACCCGGTTATAATGTTTACGTAATGGGAGAGGCGGCACACGGGCGTTTTACCTTAGTAAAAGACAAATTAAAACAACACGCTAAAGAGCGCACAACACCGCATGAATGGTTATATGTTAATAACTACGACGATCACCGTGAGCCTATTGCGTTATTTATGCATGCAGGGCAAAGCAAACAATTAGCCGATGATATTGACTCGTTTATTGATGAAGTACTCGACACCTTTCCTGCTGCATTTGATAACCCAGCCTATCAGCGTAAGAAAAAATCGATAGACCGTGAGTTTAACGATGCTTACGATGGCGCCATTACATCGGTAGAAATAGCCGCGCTTGAGCAAAGTGTGGCACTAATTGAAGAAAAAGGCGTAGTCGGCTTTGCACCGCTGATTGATGGTAAACAACTTACCGATAATGAGTTTTCTGATCTTGAAGATGACTTACGCGAGATGTTTTTTGAGCGTATAGAAAAATTAGAAGATGCCCTCATTGAGGCGCTTATTGAGTTACCGCGCTGGAAACGTGAATCCAAAGAAAAGCTTCGCAACCTTAAAAAGTCTACCGCTGAGCAAGCTACTAAACCGTTATTAAAAGATTTAGAACATAAATATGCCAGCCATATTGGTGTACTGCGTTATTTAAAAGATATACGTGTAGAAATTATTGATGCCGTGCTCGAATGGCTTGATGATGAAGGTGAAAACGAAGAAAACAAAGAAGACTTTGACCGTAAGGGTATGCTTACCGACTTTTTTGCACCTAATATTTTAGTTGAATACAAAGAAGGCGATGCAGCACCGGTTGTTTACGAGCCAAACCCAACTTTTGGTAATATTTTTGGCAAAATTGAATACGCCACATCGCAAGGGTCGTTAATTACCAGCTATCGCTCAATTCAGCCAGGTGCATTGCACCGCGCGAATGGCGGCTATTTAATTATGGATGCTGAAAAAGTAATGGCTCAACCCCAAGTGTGGGATGGACTAAAACTGTCGTTAAAAACGCATCAAATTAAAAATGACTTACCTTATCAAGACAGTGTAGTTGGCAGTAGCTTTACGCTTCGCCCGCAGTTAATACCGCTTGATGTGAAAATTATTTTGCTTGGTTCACGTGAGCTTTATTACACCATCGGTGAATACGACGAAGAATTTGCCGAGTTATTTAGAGTACTTGCCGATTTTGATTATTACTTACCAAGTAGCGATAAGCTGCAGTATCAGTTTATTACTAAAGTCAGTGATTACTGCGAGCAAACATTAAAGTGCACGTTAAACGAATCAGCAATGGTGCGATTGCTTAAGTTTAGTTATCGCCAAGCTGAGCACCATAATAAACTCTCAGCCCGTTTTGCTGATGTATTAGAGCTGGTGGCTGAGGCTAGTTTTTACGCTAAACAAGACAAGCTAACGGTGATTGATGCACGCCATATTGACGAAGCGATTGAAGGCAAACAATATCGTACGGGGCAAATTAGTGAAAATATGCTCAGCGATATAAAAGAAGGGCACACCTTAATTGCGACCGACGGGCAAGCCGTAGGTAAAGTAAATGGTTTAACTGTACTGCACATTGGTGACACTTCATTTGGCACACCTGCACGTATTACTGCTACCGTTTATGCGGGCGCCGACGGCGTAATTGATGTGGAACGCGAAGCTGAGCTGGGTAAAGCAATTCACTCAAAAGGGGTAATGCTGCTCACTGGTTATTTAGGTAACAAATACGCGCAACACTTTAGCTTAACACTCAGTGCGAATATCGCTATTGAACAAAGTTATGGCTACATAGATGGTGATAGCGCCTCTCTTGCTGAACTTTGTGCGCTAATTTCCGCCATTACGAGCTTACCTATCAGTCAGTCTATTGCTCTAACCGGTTCAATTAACCAACATGGTGATGTACAGGCCATTGGTGGTGTAAACGAGAAAATAGAAGGTTTCTTTAAGCTATGTAAAATGCGCGGCTTAACGGGTGAGCAAGGCGTTATTATTCCAAAATCAAACCAAGTTAACTTAGTACTTGATGATGAAATACTCAATGCGGTTGAACTGGGTAAATTTAATATTTTCGCCGTTGAAACCGTTGACCAAGCATTAAACTTACTAATGGATATTGACGCGGGTGACATGGTTGATGAACACTACCCAGAAGATTCGGTTAATGGCATTGCATTAGCGCGATTAAAAGACATTGCCGATATTGTTAATGGCGATAACAGTGACGAAAAAGACCACGACTCAGAAGATGAAAAAGGGGAGTTATGATCAATATAATTTTACTGATTGTTATTGCGATTTTTTGCGTTTTAATTTTTAAAAACAGTAAAAAAGCTAAGCAGCAAGCAATCGCTAACGCACAAATTGAAAGTGATTATTTAATTGCTAATGCAAAAACTGAAGGCGTAAATGAAACCGCATCTGGCTTGCAATATAAAATAATCCATAAAGGACAGAGCGAAAATACACCTAGCCCAACAAGTATGGTGAAAGTGCATTATCATGGTACTTTAATCGACGGCACTGTATTTGACAGCTCAGTAGAGCGTAAAACTCCGATTAGCTTTGGCTTGCACCAAGTGATAAAAGGCTGGACTGAGGGTCTGCAACTGATGAGCCCGGGCGATAAATTTCAGTTTTATATACCGCACCAGCTTGCCTATGGTGAAAAGCGGGTAGGGAGTATACCTCCTGCGTCATTGCTTATTTTTGAGGTGGAATTACTGGCTATTGAGTCGTAATTTTAAGGTAAAAAATACGTTAAGCCCTGCTTTAATCAAGTAGGGCTTTTTTATTTGCTCTTATCAGTCAATCCTACTCAAGAGTTTAAAAATATCAGTCGGTACCTAAAATAGTTACAAATTTATTTTAGGGATAAAATAATGAAGATTTCAACCGCCTCAATTCAATATCAAGCATCTAATTATAACAATCAGGCTTTAGTAGAAACAGAGCGGCAACTTACAGGTGACGAATCACAAGAAGAACTTGACTATGTTTTATCAGAGTTTTTAGATGCGAAAGTTCAAAAATACAGCGAAGATAACGCAACATTTGCTGAGCAATATCAAAATTTAGAAAAGGCATATACCCAAGCCACCTCAAGATGCGAGTTTCAGTTGGAATTAAAAGTGATTTAGGCAAGGCATTGATTGCAAATAATAGTGGTTCTATTGTTAAAATAAATAACGCAGTATAAATCGCTTTTAAACCAACCCCTTGTGCGTTTCACATGCACTTACTCTCATCGTTGTTACTTCTTAAAAGGGACGGCCATTCTTGCAAAATAACGCCTTGATATTAAGCCCCTGTGAAGCGCTGAATTCTGTATCTTGAGGTGGCTTGGGTATAAATAGTCACCCAGCAAGTGGTTGCATTGCAAGAACAAGTAAATAAGCTTAAGCAGAGTACGGTACAACGCAGTTTAACCATTGATAATAGCCAATATGGGCCAGCTGAAGACGATAGTCGCTTAACTATGGATGCTGAGCATATGGGAGCTAAAAAGTATAAAACCGAGCAACAAGAAGAGATAAATAGATTGGAGCTGCAACTTAGTGAGGTAAAGTCTCAGCAGGCAGCAATAAAACAACAAATTATTGAGCTAGTAATCAACGAAATGAAAAGGCGAAGCGACGACTTCACTGTTTAACCTTTTAATGTACGCAGAGAAGTTAGTTTTTAAACTCAATTTTTTCTACCTCAAACCTAAATTCTCCCGCCTGCTTACCAGCAATCATAAAGCCAAGCTGCTTTATCTCTTTGAAGCTAATTGTAGGCTGTTGTTCAAGTAAACGGCCGCGATAAGTAAGCTGAAAATCCTCAGGTAAAAACTCAATATTAAGCCACTCGTTCTTTGTGGTACTAAACGAGCGGGTATAAGCCGCACCATCCATGTACTCATTGGTTCTTAAACGTAATTGATAGGTTTGACCATCGCCCTTAATACGTAGCATAATTTTAGTGATGTCTTGGCTTTGTACATCCAATAGCGTTCGAATAGAAGCAAACCCGCCATTGTTTGCAAGCGATACATTGCCTGTAAACACTAAATTGTCGTTTTCATACAAAACCTGACTATTAGAAATGCCACCCATCACCGAATCATTCACTACATACCAGCGAGCATTGGCGTTTGCCTCGGTAGTGGCAAACAGTAAGTTAAAAACAAAAAGTGATGAGAGTTGTTTGGCGGTCATGAGTAATTCCTTAAAACCATTATTAACAATAATACGTTTTGATGTAATAATTGTTCACATAATTATTTTAATACTGGGATAAGGCAATCCTTGATTAAAATACTGACCAAATTAAAGACGTCATAAAATATAAGGATATTAATTTATATGACAAAAAAGCCTGTGATTCTCGTTATCATAGCATTTATTGTTATGATGATCGCGCCTGTTGGCCTATATGAGTGGTACACTTCAATCGACCCCTCCTTTATCCCTAACCGTTTTTATGACTTTTTAAGTTTTTGGGTTTTAGGCTTTATTACTATTTCTTTAGAGTGTGCCTTTCTATTTCATTTAATAAAAACGCCAAATGCAAAAGAAGAGTTTAATACTCACTTTGATCAAGAAGGGGTTATCCTTAAATATTCAAGTATCATTATGATACCTATTTTGCTGTATGCATATCTTTGGGCTGTCATTTGTGCGCCGATTCAACTATGGGCGCATTATCATTTAGGCGATTATTGGTCTGAAGAATATACCTTAGTTGAGTCTGAAGCTTGTTATAGCGATTATGAGCCGAATTGCGTTCGTTTACTCTTTGAAGATACATCGACAAACAAACTGCACACCATCAGGTGGTATTTAGATAAGCATAAGCTTTTAAAACTTAAAAATACAAAAGTGAACTTAGTTGGTGAAAAAAGTTACTTTGGCTATGTTGTTACTGAAATACAGTGGTGATTTATGCAGTTTTATAAAAAAGAGGTACGACGGGGTTTTTTATTTCTTCTATTCGTGTTTGTTTTTACGATGCTAATTGGACTCTCTTTGGATTGGGATGAATTTTATGATCCTGCATTTATACCGAATGCGCGCTTCGCTTTTATAGAATTTAAGTTACTACCTATTTTAACAGTGTTAATTATCTATATACTGTTGAAAAAATACAGAAATAATAACGACGTTAAAAGCCAATTTTTTACAGGAAGTAAACTCGTTAAAGGGTTTCTTTTTCTAATGTACCCATGTTTAATTTATATGTCGTTATGGTCTTTAAGCATAGTACCTATAAAATATATGGCAGTGCATAGGTTGGGAGAAATTTGGTCAAAAGAATATTTATTAACAAGCATAGGAGTATGTCGTAGTGATTACGGCAATCAATGTATTAAGCTAAATTTATTAGACTTATCAACCAAGAAAAACTATTCCATACGTTGGTACTTAGATACTAAAGAGCTACAAACACTTAAAAACAAGAAAATAAATTTAGTTGGTGAAAAAAGTTATTTTGGCTATCTTGTTAACGAAATACAATGGTAAAAACTAAAGGGAATTAAATGGACAGTAATAATTTTAATGAGAGCATAAAGGGCTTTTTTGGGGAGTTGGGTTTGTAATAGCAATGCTTGGTGGTATTAGTGTGTTCGCCCTAACAATCGCCGCTGATGTTGACAGTGGATTCAAAACAATGGTTTCAAATAAAGCATTAGAAACCAGTGATGAATTTAATAATGACTATAAACTTACTTTTTCTGAAATATACAAAGAAAATGGTCAAGTAAGAATAGCGGCTGAATTAAAAAATATTACTGATGAGAGCATTTATACGGGAACCGTTATTGCTTCTACATTTGACGAAAGTGGCAAGTTTATTGGTAACTGTGTAGGCAAAAGCACAGACAACTTTCTAGAGCCTAACCAAATTAGCTATGTTGACATTAAATGTAATTTATTTAGATCACAAGCAAGTAAAGTTCACTCGACAAAGCTTAAAATTAAGTGGTTTTAGAGCATGTATTCGAGTTTTTTTAGAGTAATTATAGATGCCAAATAAGTTATTTAGTTGGGAGCGTGGGCGACAAAAGTCAGGCTACGACAAAATGCTACTCTGCCGTATTTTCGCTCCGTTTTAAGTTTGATGCCTACTTAATTAAATTCCCACAAGGGAGTGATACCTTTTTAATTAAATATCTGATCTAATAGAGGCTGTTTTCATAACCTGTATATTTAGCCTTGAATTTAGAAACATCAAAAAAACTTTTAGTCTTTTCAAGAAAAGAGACCAACGCCAGAAAGAGAATGCGTTTATTAGCGGTATCCTTGTTTTTTGAAGGTGTAAATAGAGCCGATATAGCTCGACGCTTAAACACAGCTAGAAGTAGTGTTAACAAATGGGTATCGAATTATTTGGCGTTTGGCTTAGCTGGATTAGATAACAAACCCATCTCAGGTCGTCCTGCTAAGTTGACTGCAAAACAACAATTAGAAGTTAAAGCTTTTATCTTGAAACAGGCAGAGTCTAGTGAAGGAGGCCGACTAACTGCTGCTGATATTCAAACCTATATTAGCACTCGTTTCAAAGTGAACTACCAAATAGGCAATGTTTATCGGTTACTACATAGTCTTAATCTAAGTTGGATAACAACTCGTTCAAAACATCCTAAGCAATCACAGGAAAGACAAGAGGCTTTTAAAAAAGTTCCGTTTGGAAACGATCCTTCACACCCCGTTTAATGTGATGCCTGAAGATATGGATATCTGGTTTCAGGATGAAGCTCGTTTCGGTCAGCAAAATCAAACAACACGAGTTTGGGCAGAGCGCGGCACTAGACCAAGAGCGGTAAAACAGCAACAATTTGAATATGGATACGTGTTTGGAGCCGTCTGTCCAAGTAATGGAAAAACAGAAGCGTTAATCACTCCATGCGTTAACAAAGAAGCAATGACATTGCATATGGAGCAAATATCTAAAGCAACTGAGTTTGGCAGGCACGCTGTCGTTATCATGGATGGTGCAGGTTGGCATACGTTCGATACAGTCCAGCCATTTGACAATGTCACTTTGATAAAACTACCGCCATATTCGCCAGAGCTGAACCCAATAGAGCAAGTATGGAGTTGGATGCGTCAGCATTGTTTATCCAACAGAGTATTTAAAGGCTATGACGATATTGTAGAGCAGGTGTCAAAAGCATGGAACACATTCATTTCTGTACCAGATAGGATCAAAAAAATGTGTTCTAGAGATTGGATAAAAGTGATTTAATCTTTAATGATATTGGTATGAAATAAAGCCGCATACTGATAAAGTGAGAACTGGTAAGCACTTTAGACTTAACATTGTGCTAAAACATGCGGAAGAAGGCGGTGAATTTATTTGTGAAAATCTGATAATAAATTACAGTCGTATTAAACTTTTTAGGCCTGATGTAGAACAGCACCAAGTATTAAAAATAAATAAAGGGACTCGTTATATTTTAAGCATAGGCTGGATTAAAAAATAGATTTGCGTAGCTTGGTCAGATACCAGAGCAACCTTTCTCTTACTGATAGCTGACCACTAATAGCTATCAGCTATAATTTACTTCCTAAACCTAATCCCAAAGCCAGCAACACCCAGTAGCAACACAAATCCCCATACAAACTTATTGCCGTATTGGCTGTATACGCTGTCTCCTTGTATGAGCTTTATATTGGCTTTAAGTGTTGTTGATTCAAACTGTGGCATAGTTTGGCGTGTTTGGCTTATGGGGTCGTATACACCACTTATGCCGTTGTTGGTAACACGCACTAATGGACGCTGTAGTTCTAGGGCGCGCATGCGGGCAATTTGCATATGCTGGTGGGGGCCGATTGAATCACCAAACCAAGCATCATTACTCACCGTAAATAATATGTCTGAGTCGCTTTTGTAGTTACCGCGCACTAAATCAGCAAAGACTATTTCGTAGCAAATAGCAGGCAGCAGGTTAAAGCCATTCGCACGTAAATTATCTTGTACTTTATCTCCGCGAGAGAACGATGACATAGGCAAATCAAATAACGGAGCTATGGGGCGTAGTATGTCTTCAAAGGGAACAAACTCTCCAATAGGCAATAACTGATGCTTTTGATAGCGGTTACTGTCTAAGTAACGGTAGTGGCCATGTTCATCATTTTGCTCTTTGTTACCGACCACAATCAGCGTATTGAAAATGGTTTTTGTATCGCGTTGGTAATCGACAATACCCGTTACTAGCGCGGTTTTATTAAATGAGGCGGCACTGTCTAAGCCTGCTAAATATGAATCGGCGAGGGCTTCTATTTCAGGCACTGCAGCTTCAGGCCACACAATTAAATCAGCATCCCAGTGACGGCGCGTCATATCTTGATACTTACTCATGGTGGTCCAAAACTCACTGGGGTCAAAGCGCAAGTGTTGTTTTATATTACCTTGTACAAGCAGCACAGAAAGGTCTTTATTGGAGTAATGGGGTGCCTTTGTAAAATGTGCACCTGCAAAAGCTAAAACAACCACAGCAGCGGTAACAACAGGCATTTTAAATTGTTTTTGCGTTAAGCTGTACAATGCAAAACCAATGGCAATACATAATAGCGTGAGTCCAAATTCACCAATAAAAGGAGCAAGGGCATTCAGTGGGCTATCTGTTTGTGTATAGCCAAAGCTTAACCAAGGAAAACCGGTTAATAGCTTGGCTCGCAAATATTCACTAATCGCAAAACAAGGGAGTAGTAGCGCTGCAAAACTTATAGAGCCGTTTGAAAAACGAGTGGTTGCCCATAGTGCCAACGCAGGAAATAATGAAAGGTAGCTGCACAGTAATACCATTAACGAAATGGAAGCGATAAGTGGCATACCACCAAAGGTGGCGATAGAAACATGTACCCAACTTATACCTGCACCAAACCAGCCCAGGCCAAATATAAAGCCATATTTAGCCGCGGTTTTAGCGTGTTTTTTTCCAGTGAGGTTTGCAGGGATACAATAAAATAATGCGACCAAGCTAAAAAATACAATTGGCCAAATACCAAAAGGCGCGTAGCTAAAAGTCAAAACAAGGCCCGCAACCAGTGCGAGCCATGCTTTTTTATCTTTTGCTAGTAGGGTGAGGCTAGTTAGCAGTTTCTTCACTGTCGTTATCATCAGCCTTAGGAATGGTGACTTGCAGTTGTAATATACGACGGTTATCAGAATTAGTTACTTTAAACTGAAACCCGTCTATATCAATAGTTTCGCCACGACTCGGCATATGGCCAAAGGCATGTAATACGATACCACCAATAGTATCGGCGTCTTGCGAGCTGTAACCTGATTTAAAATGCTCATTAAAGTCATCTACAGGGGTCAGTGCCTGCACAACGTAAACATGTTTAGCTAGTTGACGAATATCTTGTTGTTCTTCTTCTTCATCGTGCTCATCTTCGATTTCACCAACAATGATCTCAAGAATATCTTCAATAGTGACCAAACCAGATACGCCGCCGTATTCGTCTATCACGATTGCCATATGGTAGCGTTGCTGACGAAACTCGTTAAGCAGAGTATCAACCCGTTTACTTTCAGGCACCACCATAGCAGGACGTAAATAGTCACGTAGCGATGGTAAATGCTCATCTTTGTTTAAAATGAGAGGTAATAAGTCTTTTGCGAGTAAAATCCCTTCTACATGGTCTTTATCTTCACACACAACCGGAAAACGAGAGTGGGTAGAGTCAACCATCATAGGTATATGCTCTTCAAGCGGGCTATCAATTTCCAAGGTGACCATTTGTGAGCGCGGTATCATAATATCTCGCACTTTAAGCTCAGACACACCAAGCACACCTTCAATCATTTCTTTGGTTTCAGGATCGATTACATCCCGCTCTTGGGCATCGGCAATCACCTCAACCAGTTCTTCTCTATTCTGGGGTTCCCCTTGCAACATGTGGGTTATACGGCCCAGCCAAGTCCTGCCAGAAGAACCCTGGCTAGATTGCGAGTTATCGTCGCTCATTACGTCTAATTGCTCCGTTTATTTAAATATCGTCCCGGTATGGGTCTGCTATGTTTAGTTCAGCAAGTAATTGCTTTTCTATACTTTCCATCTCTAACGCATCTTCACTCTTTATATGGTCAAATCCAAGTAAATGCAAGCATCCATGAATAACCATATGGGCAAAGTGGTCATGAAATGACTTTTCTTGCTCTTGGGCCTCAGCCAAAACGATGGCTGGACAAATAATTAAGTCACCCACAAGTGGGATATCAATACCCGGTGGCGCTTCAAATTCAAACGATAATACGTTGGTAGGCTTATTTTTACCGCGGTAGTCATTATTGAGCTGTTGTGACTGTGCTTCATCGCTAATGACAATGGTCAGCTCAGACTCATCGCGGTATTGGCTAAGTACTTTATCGGCCCACATTGCAAACTGCTCAAGGCTGGGTAAGTTGTCAAACTCACACGCTATTTGTAAATCAAGTTCTGTTTTCACTGTATTACTCTTTAGTCGCAGGTTGCTCATGAGAGGCAAGCGCTTCTTTAGCTTGTTGTTTTTCTAATCGCTTAAGGCGCTCACGTTCGTCGTTGCGCTCATAGGCTTCAACGATACGTGCTACCACAGGGTGGCGTACTACATCATGCGATTTAAAAAAGTTAAAGCTAATTTCATCAACGCCATCTAACACATCAATAGCATGACGAAGGCCAGAGCGCGCTCCCCGAGGTAAATCAACTTGGGTTATGTCGCCGGTGATCACCGCTTTAGAATTAAAGCCAATACGGGTTAAGAACATTTTCATTTGCTCTGTGGTGGTATTTTGGCTTTCATCTAAAATAATAAACGCATCATTAAGTGTGCGTCCGCGCATATAAGCCAGTGGAGCAATTTCGATGATGTTTTTTTCAATCAGCTTTTCAACACGTTCAAAGCCAAGCATTTCAAATAAGGCATCGTAAAGTGGGCGTAAGTAAGGGTCTATTTTTTGGCTTAAATCACCGGGTAAAAAGCCAAGTTTTTCACCCGCTTCAACCGCAGGGCGAGTGAGCAATATACGACGTATTTCTTGGCGCTCTAGTGCATCAACTGCCGCCGCAACGGCAAGATAGGTTTTACCTGTACCCGCAGGGCCAATACCAAAGGTAATGTCGTGGTGCAAAATATTAGCAACATATGAGCCTTGGTTATCGTTACGCGGTTTAATCACGCCACGACGGGTTTTAATCATCATTTCTTTGCCGTAGGCGCTACTTGAGGTGTCTTGCTCAAGCGCTTTAGACTCAGTGATGGCTAAATGGACGTTGTCAGGCTCAATTTCGCCAATTTCCCCACGTACAGGCTGAGTATCAATATAAAGGTTTTTTAAGATCTCTACCGCGCCGGCGCTACTGTGTAGTTTACCGGTTACTTTAAAAAAGTTATCACGATGAATAATTTCAACACCTAGACGGCGTTCAATTTGTTTGATGTTTTCGTCAAACGGGCCACATAATGAAGAAAGGCGTTTGTTGTCGGCAGGTTCTAAATAAATCTCTAATGTTTTTAACTGATTACTCAAAATTACTTCCTATTACAGTGCGCCAGCGTTAACTGACGCAATGAATTTTTGCAACTAAGGTACGAAAGTAGCAACGCCAATTTCGTTAGCTGTCTCGGTTTTTTGCTCGCTCGCTGCTTTGGTTAAAATAGCAGAAGGGGCAATTTCGCGGCGTAAGTTCATTTCTGATTCTGTACGAATTAAATCGCCACGTAAAGAGTTTGGTAGTGCCTCGGTAATACGTACATCAACAAACTGACCGATCACTGTGTGTGGGCCAACAAAGTTAACTACACGGTTGTTTTCAGTTCGGCCACGTAGTTCCATCGGGTTCTTCTTAGAAGGACCTTCAACTAATATACGTTGTTCGGTATCAAACATTTGGCGGCTAATTTGCTGTGCCATTTGTGTAATACGGTTTTGTAATAAGTACAGGCGCTCTTTTTTCTCTTGCTCGGTTACGTCATCTGGCAAATCGGCCGCTGGCGTACCTGGGCGTGCACTGTAAATAAAGCTAAAGCTCATATCAAAACCAATATCGTTGATAAGGTTCATGGTCGCTTCAAAATCGGCCTTGCTTTCACCTGGGAAACCTATGATGAAATCTGACGACATGCTTAAGTTAGGGCGAATTTTACGTAGCTTACGAATAGTTGATTTGTACTCAAGTGCAGTATGGCCGCGTTTCATTAAGTTTAAAACACGATCTGAGCCACTTTGTACTGGAAGGTGTAAGTGATCAACCAGCTCAGGCACATCGGCATAAGCGTCAATAATGTCAGGCGTAAACTCAACGGGGTGTGAAGTGGTGTAACGAATACGGTCAATCCCGTCAATTGCGGCTACTAAACGGATAAGGTCTGAGAAATAGCAAATTTCACCATCGTGTGTATCACCACGGTACGCATTTACGTTTTGACCTAGTAAGTTAACTTCACGTACGCCTTGCTCGGCTAACTGTGCAACCTCTAATAACACGTCATCAACAGGGCGACTTACTTCTTCACCACGCGTGTAAGGTACAACACAGAAAGTACAGTATTTAGAACACCCTTCCATAATTGATACAAACGCAGTAGGACCTTCCGCTTTTGGCTCAGGAAGACGGTCAAATTTTTCAATCTCTGGGAATGAAATATCAACCACTGATGACCCTTTGTTACCTTGCACTTGTTTGATCATTTCAGGTAAACGGTGCAATGTTTGTGGGCCAAAAATAACATCGACAAACGGCGCGCGTTGACGAATTGAATCGCCTTCTTGCGATGCTACACAGCCGCCAACACCAATAATCAGGTCTGGTTTGTCATCTTTTAATAACTTCCAACGACCTAGTTGGTGAAATACTTTTTCTTGCGCTTTTTCACGAATTGAACAGGTGTTAAGTAATATAACATCAGCATCAGCAGCTTCTTCAGTTAGCTGATAGCCGTTGGTCGCATCTAGAAGATCAGCCATTTTCTGAGAGTCGTATTCGTTCATCTGACAACCCCAGGTTTTAATATGCAGCTTTTTGCTCATTGAAATATAGCCTCGTGTTCAATTCGATAGTGGCACAAACATGTGCTAGAAACAGGTATAAGTGGCGCAATTATTAAATTTTGCTCGACTTAAAGGACGCGTATTTTAGCTGGATACACGCTCAAAACCAAGTATAGATTTCATGTTTGTGATCTGAAATCAATATAGTATGGGTTTAATAAGAGAATTAAGCGAAGCGCTCACACAAAGCAAACTAATTACGATACAATCAAAGTAGAGTTAAGTCAGAAGTAAAATGATGAAAAACATGGCTAAAAGTAATGTAATTGTAGTAGGGGGCGGCATGGTTGGTGCCGCTATAGCTATTAAATTAGCGCAACAAGGCAAAGCAGTACGTGTTATTGAAAAACACCCAATAGATGCATCACTAGTGCTTAGCAGTGATGCAGTTGATATACGAGTATCAGCTATTAACCGCTTTTCGGAAAAACTGCTTGATCAGCTCGGTGCTATGCCATTGCTGCGCGAAAATAGACTCGCTCCCTATGAGCAATTAGAAGCTTTTGAGCGTGGTAACGATCATTTATTATTTGATTGCCATGCCATCAATACCACGCATTTAGGTCATTTAATCGAGAATAAGTTAATTCAAGCAAGCTTATGGCAGCAATTTGGGCAGCATAATATTGAAATGATTAATCCTTCATCGGCTTTAACTGCAATAGAGCAAAACCCCGATAGCATTACCTTACACTATAACGAACAAAGCTATACTGCTGATTTAGTGATTGCAGCCGATGGTGGGCAATCACAATTACGTAGCAAAGCCAATATTGGTATAACTGGGTGGCAATATCAGCAGCATTGTATGGGCGTGCTAATAAAGCTCGATGCACCGCAACAAGTTAAAACATGGCAGCAGTTTACACCTACAGGGCCCGTTGCGTTTTTACCTATGCAAGCACCTTATGCAAATTTAATTTGGTATGACGATGCAAATACCCTCAAAGCATTTAAAGCCCTACAACCTAGCGCATTAAAAGCTCATATTATTGAAAAGTTTCCAAAGCTCGCTGGTGATTTTGAAGTACAAAGCCATGCTATATTTCCTCTAGCAAGGCAGCATGCCAATAATTATTCACAAGGGCGACTCGTTTTAGTGGGTGATGCGGCGCACACCATTAATCCTCTGGCAGGACAGGGCGTTAATTTAGGCTTTCAAGATGTGGCTGCCTTAGCTGAAGTGTTGCGTACAGCTGATGATGTAGGTTGCCCGCTAATGCTTAAAGAGTACGAACGTAGTCGTCGTAACGCTAATTTATTAATGATGAGTATGATGGATGCTTGCTACTTTGGTTTCTCAAACCAAATAGCCCCATTAAAATGGGCGCGCAGCACATTTTTAAAGTTAGCTAATAATACAGGGCCGGTAAAAAACTGGGTATTAAAATACGCAATAAGTGGTGAGCTTAGTTAGTTGGTGAAAAGGCTCAAATTTGGGTCTTTTTTTATATCTGAAAAAATGTGGTATTGGATTATAAAAGTAAAAATATTAGTGGTTTTGAAGCTAGTGTGGGGGCAATCAAAGAAACATGCAAATTGGCTGGGATACCAGGATTTGAACCTGGGAATGCCAGGATCAAAACCTGGTGCC
>NZ_JASDDE010000009.1:0-39821 GCF_030407565.1 Pseudoalteromonas sp. APC 3694 | reverse complement strand
CTAAGATACTGGAACCTAAATCCAGCGCGTCTACCAATTCCGCCACTCCCGCATCGAGTATACAGGTAACAATGTTTTAGAACCTAAATCCAGCGTCTAATTCAAGACAACTGCTAATTCCTCAACTCCCGTATTATCACTTTGAATAAATCAAAGAAATGGTAGTTATTTTAAACTCTTCATTGAGCAACAAAAAGTAAATGGTGGCTAAGACGGGATTTGAACCTGTGACCCCATCATTATGAGTGATGTGCTCTAACCAGCTGAGCTACTTAGCCATCTTTTTTGTTAACACTTCATCGCTGAGTGCGGGGCGTATTATGCTGATATGCCCCAAATTCGTCAACACCTTTTTTGCAAAAAAACACTTAAGTTGGTTTGTTTGCAGGAAAAATAGGCTAACCGGCTACTTTTTAATTAAAACGTTGCTTTTTTAACACTCTTTGTGAGCTTTGTATTGTAATTTTGGCTTTGCCTTACAATTCTAAGCCTATAGTAAGGGTAGACTAATTATTACTTTTATTCGGCTGAAAAATAAAAAGGCTCGTAAAAACGAGCCTTTAAAAAACAATGAGCCACTTAACGTGGTGCAATGTTTAATTATACGTTGAACAAGAAGTTCATTACATCGCCATCTTTAACGATGTACTCTTTACCTTCTTGGCGCATTTTACCTGCTTCTTTTGCACCGCTTTCACCTTTAAATGCAATAAAGTCATCAAAAGCAATTGTTTGTGCGCGGATAAAGCCACGTTCAAAGTCGGTATGAATTTTACCAGCTGCTTGTGGCGCTGTTGCACCTACTGGGATAGTCCATGCACGTACTTCTTTTACACCCGCAGTAAAGTAAGTTTGCAAATGTAGTAGCTCATAGCCACCACGAATAACAAGGTTAAGTCCTGGCTCTTCAAGACCTAGGTCAGCCATAAACTCTAATTTGTCTTCTTCGTCAAGCTCAGATAGCTCAGATTCGATAGCTGCACACACAGGCACAACAACCGCATCCTCAGCAGCCGCTATTTCACGGACACGATCAAGTAGTGGGTTATTTTCAAATCCGTCTTCAGCCACGTTAGCAATATACATAGTTGGCTTGATAGTTAAGAAGTTAATAGGCGCAATGGCTGCTTTTTCTTCTTTTGTTAGCGCTAAAGAACGTAAAGTTAAGCCTTCATCAAGATGCACTTTTACTTTTTCAAGTACCGCATTTTGCTCTTTTGCGTCTTTATCGCCACCTTTTGCTTTTTTCGCATTACGGAATATTGCTTTATCAGCACTGTCCATATCAGCAAGTACTAGCTCGGTGTTGATCACGTCAATATCGTCCGCAGGGTCGATAGTACCAGCAACGTGAATAACGTTTTCATCTTCAAAACAACGAACTACATGGCCAATCGCATCTGTTTCACGAATATTTGCTAAAAACTGATTGCCTAGGCCTTCACCTTTCGATGCACCTTTAACTAAACCTGCAATATCCACAAATTCCATACTAGTTGTAATAATACGTTGCGGGTTAACAATTTTAGCAAGTTCGTCTAGGCGAGGATCTGGCACCGGTACCACACCTGTATTAGGTTCAATGGTACAAAAAGGAAAGTTAGCGGCTTCAATACCCGCTTTAGTCAATGCATTGAAAAGTGTTGATTTACCAACATTAGGCAAGCCAACGATGCCACATTTAAAACCCATAGTAAGATACCTTGTTTAGATTCGTTTAATACGTGCGTACGTATACCCAAAAATTAGGGTTTAAACGAATGTAGTCTGTTTTGTGCTTTTAACACACCGTCTTTAGCAAGTATTTCCATACAACGAACTGCTTCATCAACTGCGGCATCCATTTTTTCTTGATCGTCCTTGGCTGCTTTACCAAGCACCCAACCGGTGACCATTTCGCGATGTCCTGGATGACCTACACCTATGCGTAAGCGCATAAAGTCTTTTTGATTTGCCATTTTTGCAATAATGTCTTTTAAGCCATTATGACCGCCATGTCCGCCGCCTTTTTTTAATTTAGCAACGCCCGGGTCTAAATCCAATTCATCATGGGCAACAAGTATGTCTTCCACGGGGATTTTAAAAAAATTGGCTAAACTACTCACCGCTTTGCCACTTAAGTTCATGTAAGTGGTGGGGATCAGTAATTTGAATTCTTTGCCTTGAATAATCACTTTACCAGTAAGGCCGTGATATTTAGGGTCGTGTTTTAGCGTGCAGTTGTAGCGTGCAGCGAGTTCTTGAATGAACCAAGCACCTGCGTTGTGGCGTGTATTTGCGTATTCGGGGCCTGGATTAGCCAGGCCCACAAGCATTTGAATAGAATTCAAGGTGCGAGACCTTAAATATTATTCTGCAGCGTCTGAAGCGTCGTCTTCAGTTGGAGCTGCTTTGTTAGCTTTGATAGTAACGATAGACTGATCGTGGCCTTCGCCTTTACCAAGCTCAACAGATTGAACACCTTTAGGGAACGCAAGATCTGTAAGGTGGATTGAATCACCAGCAACAAGATCAGATACGTCTACTTCGATGAATTCTGGAAGTGACTTAGGAAGACAAGAAATCTCAACTTCAGTTAACTGGTGAACAACAGTTGCACCTAACTTAGTTACTTTCTCTTCACCGATGAAGTGTAAAGGAACCTTAGTTACTAGTTTATGAGTTGCGTCTACACGTTGGAAATCAAGGTGAGTAAGCTTAGGCTTGAAAGGGTGACGTTGGATATCTTTTAAGATTGCTTCAACTTTCTCGCCACCTACATTTAATGTAAGGATGTGAGTGTAAAAGCCTTCGTCTTCTTGTGCTTTGATCATATCTTTATGAGCAAAAGTAAGCGATACCGCTTCTTTATCAGCTCCATAAAGGATTGCCGGCACTTTGTCTTCGCGACGTAGGCGGCGGCTCGCACCAGTACCAGTTTCTACGCGAAGTTCAGCGTCATAAGTATAAGTTGTGTTAGACATGATGTCTCCAATAATTAAAAGTGTTAGGGCCTTTGCGACCAAGGTCCCTAGCCAAAAGGCGCGCTATCATACCACTGCGGGTTTATAAAATAAACATCGCTTACAAAAAAAGCGCCAAAAGGCGCTTTTATACTCATTAATGTTTAACTTTAGTGTTCAAACATTGCCGAGATAGATTCTTCGTTGCTAATGCGACGAATAGTCTCTGCTAACATATCTGCAAGCGTTAATACTTTAACAATATCAAGGGCTTTTAGTTCGTCAGACAGTGGAATTGAGTCAGTTACAATCACTTCGTCAATTACAGAGTTACGTAAGTTTTCTGCAGCTGTACCAGAAAGAATAGGGTGAGTAGCGTAAGCAAATACACGTTTAGCACCATGCTCTTTAAGGGCTTCAGCGGCTTTACACAATGTACCACCGGTATCAATCATGTCATCAACAATAATACAATCGCGGCCTTCAACGTCACCAATAATGTGCATTACTTGAGAAACGTTAGCTTGAGGGCGACGTTTATCGATAATTGCTAAGTCGGTATCGTTTAATAGTTTTGCAATTGCACGGGCACGCACCACGCCACCAATATCAGGTGATACAACAACCACGTCATCAAAGTCGCGGTTTTTCATATCTTCTAATAATACAGGGCTACCAAATACGTTATCCACTGGTACATCAAAGAAGCCTTGGATTTGCTCAGCGTGTAAATCAACCGTAAGAACGCGGTCAACACCTACACTTGATAAGAAATCCGCAACCACTTTAGCTGTAATTGGTACACGGGCAGAGCGTACGCGACGATCTTGACGAGCATAACCAAAATAAGGGATAACAGCAGTGATACGACCGGCCGATGCACGGCGTAACGCATCAACCATAACGATAAGTTCCATCAGGTTATCGTTAGTAGGGGCACAGGTTGATTGCAAGATAAAAACATCCGAGCCACGAACATTTTCATTAATTTGAACACTGATCTCACCGTCACTAAAACGGCCAACAACAGCATCGCCTAATTCAATATATAAACGTTTTGCAACTTTTTGAGCTAGGTCAGGTGTTGCGTTACCAGCGAAGAGCTTCATGTCAGGCACGGTAGGGTTCCTCAGGCACTGAATTTTTGGACTAACTTACATTGAGTGAACAAAGTAGGTTAACTTATGATTACTTGTACGTTACTTCATTTATCAATGATGGCGGCTAACTCCGTATGAGCAGGAGAGGTACTAACGCTGGATGCGATAAAACCCTGCCAAGTATGGGGGAGGTTAGCAAGTACATCTTGTGCTTGAACTTGGCTAGCAAATTCAACAAAACAACATGAACCTGTTCCGGTCATCTTTGATGGAGCGTATTTTAGCAACCACTGCAGGGTTTTTTCAACCTCGGGGCACAGCTTTTTCACTAAAGGCTCACAATCGTTGGTTAAAATTTGCTGTTGCCAGTCGCCAGAAAGTTTTGGTGTATCACGTTTTAAATCAGGGTGAGTAAATATTTGTGCTGTGCTGACATGTTGATTTGGGAAGACAACACAATACCACTTTGGCGGCAGTTCTAGGTACTCTAATTGCTCGCCAATGCCATGTGCTATGGCACTTTTACCTTTAATGAATACAGGCACATCAGCACCGAGTTTCAGGCCTAAATCAGCCAGTTCATCTAAAGATAGGGCTGTATTCCAAAGCGTATTAAGAGCTAAAAGCGTTGATGCAGCATCGGATGAACCGCCTCCAACACCTCCCCCCATGGGTAAGCGTTTAGTTAAATTTATTTTTGCACCCATATCCACTTTACAGTGGGTTTGTAATAATAACGCCGCTTTGTAAATCAAATTGTCGGTTAGCGCAATGCCATTGGTGTCGCCGCTAATACTTATAAGAGTATCCGTGCTTAGTTTAAAATGGAGCTCGTCACCATAATTTAAAAACGTAAATAAAGTTTCTAATTCATGGTAACCATCATCACGGCGGCCATTAATGTGTAAAAATAAATTAAGCTTAGCTGGGGCAATCAGCGAAAATTCAGAGTGAGTATACATAGTTAGTTAAACTGCCAGTCATAGAGTTTGATTTTAATTTTAATCTTTTCATGGGTTAAGGTTAAAGCATTCGGTAACCAAAAACCGTATTTTTGGACGTAACTTGTGTAACTTATTTGCCACTTTTTACCATTATCATCAAACCATAACACGCTTTTAGCACGCCCTAATTGATCAATTTCTAAGGTGTGATCGTCAATGGTAGCTTTTAACCATGGGCCTGCGTTATTAACCGGTAAAGTAAACCCCGTTAAACGTTGTAAAAGTGCACTGGCGTTACTATCAAAATACGGTTGGTCATCAAAGATTAATTCGGCGCCGACTGCGGTTTGTTTAAGCGATAAAATCCGTGTGCCAATAAACGTGGTTAACACTAAATAATTACTATTTTGTGTTTGTTGCCAATTTAAGTTGGCAGATTGGCGCTCATCTGGGCTAATAAACGCAAGTTTACCGTCTACTTGCCAAGTTTTTTGTGTACTAAGACGTAACTTCCAGTCTTCGTAAGGCTCTGTTTTGTAATTGTTTTTACTTGCGCAGCCGGTTAAAAATACAAATAGCAGTGTTAAAATCAAATATTGTCGAGTCAAATGTTGTTCCTTACTTTCCATATTCCTGAGATTTTTGATAAAATTGCCGCCTATGTAGTAGGGCTCAGCAATATTTGGCAGATATGACCATAATAGCACTTGGTATTAATCACAAAACCGCATCCGTAGAATTACGAGAAAAAGTGGCCTTTTCGCCTGAGCAAATTTCAGAGGCGCTACAACAATTAAGTGGCCATGCCGACTTTAATGAAGCGGTTATTGTCTCTACCTGTAATCGCACTGAGGTGTATTGTAGCCTTGCACAGCAAAATTCCCAAACATTGTTGCAATGGTTGGCCAGTTTCCATGGTTTAGATGAACATGAACTGAGTAAAAATATCTACTGTCATGAAGACAGCGCTGCAATAAATCATTTGATGCGTGTAGCCTGTGGGCTTGACTCGCTGGTGTTAGGCGAACCACAAATTTTAGGGCAAATAAAACAAGCCTATAATAGTGCCAAAACCCATGATGCGGTGGGCGTTACGTTTGATCGTTTGTTTCAAAAAACCTTTTCGGTGGCAAAAGAAGTACGCACCGAAACTAACATTGGTGCGAGTGCAGTCTCGGTTGCGTTTGCTGCGGTTAATCTTGCAAAGCATATTTATGGCAAATTAGACAAAACCAAGGTGCTATTAATTGGTGCTGGTGAAACCATTGAGCTGGTAGCAAAACATTTATACCAAAATGAGCCACAAAAAATAACGGTAGCTAATAGAACAATAGAACGCGCTCGCGGCTTAGCGGATGAAGTGTCAGCAGATGTTATTGCCTTGGCACAATTACCAGAACGATTACACCAAGCTGATATTGTGATTAGCTCCACTGCCAGTACTTTACCTATTATTGGTAAAGGGGTGGTGGAACAAGCACTGAAACAACGTCGTTATAAGCCTATGCTATTTATAGATATTGCTGTACCACGCGATATTGAAAGCCAAGTCGGAGAGCTTGACGACGCTTATTTATATTCTGTTGATGACTTACAAGCCATTGTTAGCGAAAACATGGCTGCTCGTGAGCAAGCGGCAGAACAAGCACAAATTATTATTAGTGAGCGCACCAAAGAGTTTTTTATGTGGCTGCGTTCACTTGATTCAGTGGATTTAATTCGCCACTACCGTAATGATGTACAAACTACAAAAGCAGAACTTGTAGATAGGGCCCTAAGCCAGCTAAATACAGGTAAAAATGCAGAAAAAGTAATTTTAGAGCTAGCCAATAAATTAACCAATCGCTTAATGCACGCGCCTACCCGTGCCATCCAAGATGCAGCGAAAAAAGGTGAAGTGGCTCAGTTAAATCAATTGAAAAAAATGTTAGGTATAGATCAGGAATAACAGTTAAATGAAAGAGTCCGTTTATCGTAAATTAGAAACCTTAGTTGAGCGCTATGAAGAAGTACAAGCGCTACTAAGTGACCCATCGGTCATTAGTGATCAAAACCGCTTTCGTACTCTTTCAAAAGAATACTCTGAGCTTGAAGAAGTGGTAAAAACATTTTTAGCGTACCAGCAAGCACAAGAGGATTTGAGCAGTGCTGAAGAAATGCTTAAAGATTCAGACCCTGAAATGCGTGAAATGGCACAAGAAGAATACAAAGAAGCAAAAGCACAGATTTCGACTTTAGAAGATGACATTCAAGTTCTGATGCTCCCTAAAGATCCGAGAGACAACAACAATGTATTTTTAGAGGTTCGTGCAGGAACAGGGGGCGATGAAGCTGCTATTTTTGCTGGCGACTTATTCAGAATGTATAGCCGTTACGCAGAAACAAAAAAATGGAAAGTAGAGGTTGTTACCACCAACGAAGGTGAGCACGGTGGTTACAAAGAAGTAATTGCTAACATCAGCGGTGAAGGTGTTTACGGACAATTAAAATTTGAATCAGGCGTTCACCGTGTACAACGTGTTCCTGAAACTGAGTCTCAAGGCCGTGTACATACCTCAGCATGTACTGTAGCTGTTATGGCTGAAGTACCAGAAGCAGAAGCCATCGAAATCAATACTGCCGATATTAAAGTTGATACTTTTAGAGCGTCGGGCGCGGGTGGTCAGCACGTAAATAAAACCGACTCTGCCATTCGCATTACCCATTTACCTACGGGTGTAGTGGTTGAGTGTCAAGATGAGCGCTCTCAGCATAAAAACCGTGCTAAAGCGATGTCGGTATTGGCTGCACGCCTTCAGCAAGCTGAAGATGAAAAGCGTCATGCTGCTGAAGCATCAGAGCGTCGTAACTTAGTGGGCAGCGGTGATCGTTCTGAGCGTATTCGTACCTACAATTATCCACAAGGTCGTATTACCGATCACCGTATTAACCTAACACTTTATCGTCTTAATGAAGTGGTAGCGGGTGACTTAGGCGCTGTGGTTGAGCCACTAATGCAAGAGCATCAAGCCGACTTACTTGCAGCAATGGGCGACGATTAATCGTGAACCCCACTGTTGAAAACGCTATTGCTACAGGTGCTAATTTATTAGCATCAAGTAGTGATAGCGCAAAGTTAGATGCACAAGTATTACTGCTCAATATTTTACAAAAACCACGAAGTTATTTATTTACTTGGCCTGAAAAACAGCTCACAGATCAGCAGTATCAGGCATTTCAACATGCTTGTGAACGTCGCTTACAAGGCGAACCCGTTTCGCACATTACCGGGTGCCGTGAATTTTGGAGTTTGCAACTTGAAGTGAACCCAACAACACTCATCCCTCGACCTGATACAGAAACCTTAGTTGAGCTTGCGCTTGAATGCGAAGTGCCTAAAAACGCGAAAGTACTTGATTTAGGTACGGGTACCGGGGCAATAGCACTGGCGCTAGGGAGTGAAATGCCTACTTGGGATATTACGGCTGTTGATCGTATTGATGACGCGGTGGCGTTGGCCAAGCGCAACCAACAACGTTTAGCGATAAATAATGTCACTGTTGAGCAAAGTAACTGGTTCAGTGCGTTAAAAAACAAAAAATTTGATCTAATTGTAACCAATCCACCCTATATAGAACATGACGATGTACACTTATATCAAGGCGACGTACGCTTTGAACCTTTGTCTGCATTAATTGCAGATGATGCAGGAATGGCTGATATTAAACAAATAATTACACAATCACGTGACTATTTACACGCAAGTGGCTATCTTTTAATTGAACACGGATTTGAGCAAAGTGCAGCTGTTCGTCATATTTTCAATCAAATGGCGTTTATAAATGTAAGCACAGTGAAAGATCTTGGTAATAACGACCGCGTAACGTTCGGACAATGGCCCTAAATAATTTAAAATAGCTCCGTTGTTTGTTTGCATATGGTTTAAGGAATTCTATGTGATGGAAGATTTTTTATTTTCAAATGAACAACCACCTGAAGTAGCAAGTGAAGAGCAAGGGACATGGAAAGTTTTAATAGTTGATGATGAGCCAGAGGTTCATGCTGTAACCCGCTTAGCGTTAAGTGACTTTAAATTCCAAGATAAACGTTTGGAATTTATTAGCGCTTACTCAGGTGCAGAGGCAAAAAAGTTAATTGATGATCATCCTGATGCAGCCATCATCCTACTTGATGTTGTAATGGAAACAGACGACGCCGGTTTGCAAGTCGCGAAGTACATACGCGATACCGTTAAAAATAATTACATTCGTATCATTTTACGTACTGGGCAACCGGGGCAAGCGCCTGAACGCCAAGTTATTGTGAATTACGACATAAATGACTACAAATCAAAAACAGAACTCACCGCACAAAAACTATTCACCGTGATGATGGCTAGTCTTCGCTCGTATCGAGATATTATTTCTATTGAGCAGTCACGTGAGGGGCTAGAAAAAATAATTACCGCCTCTCGCAATATTTTTGCCACTCATTCAATGGATAACTTTATTGAGGGGGTGATGCAGCAGCTAACGTCCTTACTTAACGTGGCCGACGAAGCTATGTACGCCACCACCTTAGTTGCGCAAAATCCGTCAGAGGAATTAAATAAAAAACTGATTGTTTGCTCTGGCACTGGTGATTTTGCTAAGCGCGAAGGGGAAGAGCTAGAAACAGTATTAGCAGCAGATCAACTCTTAGCGTGCCAAGAAGCCCTAGCCAACAAAGCAATTGTTTACAGAGATGACTATTTGTTTGCCTACTGCAGTAGTAAGTTTAATCATAATTCGATGTTATTTGTATCCGGTGTGCCATCTAAACTGACGGATACGCAACGAAATTTAATTGAAATTTTTTCTCAAAATGTGCAGTTGGCATTTGAAAATGTACAATTACATACTGAAGTTGAAGCCACCCAACAAGAACTTGTTTATCGTTTAAGTGAAGCGGTTGAACAGCGCTCATGTGAAACGGGTAATCACGTAAAGCGGGTTGCTTATATTTGTTATGAGTTGGCATTAGGGTATGGATTATCTGAAGAGCAAGCGAATTTAATTCGTTTTGCATCGCCTTTACATGATGTGGGAAAAATAGGTATTCCGGATGCTATTTTAAATAAACCCGGTAAATTAAACAGTGATGAGTGGGAAGTTATGAAAACCCATGCAGGCAAAGGCTACGCCATTTTAAAAGATTCACCGCGTAAAATAGTCAGTGCAGGGGCGTTAATTGCACAGCAACATCACGAAAAATGGGATGGGTCTGGTTACCCTTGCGGCTTAAAAGGCGAGCGTATCGATATTTTTGCTCGCATAGTGGCATTGGCAGATGTTTATGATGCACTGCGCCATAAACGTTGTTATAAAGGTGCGTGGACGCTTGAAGAAGCGGTTGCGGAGATCAATGCAAATAAAGGCACGCATTTTGATCCTAAACTTGTTGATGTATTCAATGATAGACTTGAAGAACTTGAGGCGGTACTTTTACGCTTTCCTGATAAAACACATAACTAAACAGAAGTAACAATACACATGGATTATTTAGCATTAAAACATACGCACATGGTAATTGCGCTAGTGAGTATTATTTTATTTTACGTACGTTCTTTTTCTCGCATGGGCAGTGGTAGCCTTGCTAAAAATAAAGTGGTTTTTATTGGTAGCCACAGTATAGACACTTTACTAATCATCTCGGCTATTACTTTAATGGCCATGGCTAAAATAAATCCATTAGAGCAACTTTGGTTATTAGAAAAAATTGTGCTGGTGGTTGTTTATATCGCTGTTGGGATTATTAGTGCTAAGCAAACCTCGACATTACCTAAGGTCATCTTTTTAGTGTTTAACACTGCGGTTATCTTAGCTATTGGCTTTTTAGCAACTGCTAAAGCCCCGCTATTGTTATAATTAACAATATTTGTTTAAGCTTTGCACCCAAGGTGCAAAGCTTACCTCTTTAATTCATTTCTGATTATTGGTATCTAGCCTTAAAATTAGGTAAACTACGTGTTCGTTTTCTAGAATGTTGTAGTATGAATGACCACCCTCGGGTTTGATGAACACGATGAATCTTATATAGAAGATGCTTACGATGATTTTTTGCCGCCGGCTATATATCGTTGTATTAAAGCAGAAGCTAAATGGGACCCTCAAATAGACTTAACACCAAGTCTTGAAATATTGACTGCTTTTGAGCAACAAATAGAGACTATTTGTTCGCAAACACGCGATGCACATGATCGTTTAGAACAACTACTTGATTGCTTTTACAGTCAGTGGTTATTTAGTGCGTCAAGCCTTAAAGTACCTGAGTACAAGCTAAACAGTATTAGCTACACCTTATCTATGCGCAGTGGTACACCCACGACCTTAGCTATTTTATTATGCCATTTTTTACAGCATGCAAAACTAGATGCTAGTGTAAGCATAACTCAAGGCGAAGTGGGCATTCACGTCGCAATGAGCGATGATGAAGGGTACATTGTTGAGCCAAGTAGTGGTCAACAAAGCTGGTATATCATTCCTGAAAATACCAACGAAGATAATGCACAAGAGCAAGAGCCTCTTGAGCTTATTTTTGAAGACGAAGTATATAAATTATTTTTAGCGCAACAAAAATGGTCTTTTATTAGTGAGAACAAATTTGGTCATGCGTTAACTTGCGTTGATTTGTTAATGGAAATGCTAGGGGATGATCCCTATGAGCGACGCGACAGAGGCTATTTACTAAATCAGCTAGGTTGCCCTAAAATGGCACGAGATGATTTACAATTTTTTGTTGATGAATGTCCCGACGACCCTGCTATTGAAGTCATCCAACATCAAATCGAAGAACTTGAAGATAATCATAAAACCCACCATTAAAAATAAAAATAGGAAACGTTATGGCTGATCCCCAAACTGCGTTGATTACCAATGATGCCGTTGTACTTGGTTTATTGGCGATTATTTTAGGGTTTATTTTCAAAACCTCAAATAGTCAACGCCCAGGTCTTGTGGCATTTTATAAATATGTACCGGCATTATTGCTGTGTTATTTTTTGCCGTCATTGTTAAATACCTTTGGTATTGTTGATGGCTCGCAATCGAGTGTGTATTACGTTGCCTCGCGGTATTTATTACCTGCGTGTTTAATTTTATTAACCATTAGCATTGATTTAAAAGCGATTATTAATTTAGGTCCTAAAGCATTAATTATGTTTTTAACCGGCACCGCAGGTATTGTGATTGGTGGCCCATTAGCTATTCTAATAATGAGTGCTGTTTATCCAGAAGCGGTAGGTGGACATGGCCCTGACGCTGTTTGGCGTGGTATGACAACCATTGCAGGTAGCTGGATTGGTGGCGGTGCAAACCAAGCATCTATGAAAGAAATGTTTGAAGTGGGTGGCGATATTTTCTCAGCCATGGTCACCGTGGATGTGATAGTGGCTAATTTATGGATGGCAGTATTATTATTAATGGCGGCTAACCATAAAGCGATTGATGCCAAAGCGGGGGCCGATACCACTGCGATTGAAGATTTAAAACAGCGTGTTGAAAAATACCATGCAGAGCATGCCCGTATGCCAACGCTGAATGATTACATGATGATTATTGCTATTGCCTTTGGTATTACTGGTTTAGCACATTTTTGTGCTGATATTTTAGGACCGTTCTTTGCCAATAACTATGCATGGGCAAAAGAATACAGTTTAAATAGTAAGTTCTTTTGGCTTATTGTTATATCGACCACTATAGGCATTAGTTTATCGTTCACTAGAGTGCGTCATATCGAAGCCTTTGGCTCGTCTAAAGTGGCATCAGCATTTTTATATATCTTAGTAGCATCAATTGGCCTGCATATGAATGTGATGGCGATTTTTGATTCACCAATGTATTTTGTGCTTGGTGCAATTTGGATGCTAACTCACGCCAGCTTAATGCTGATTGTTGCTAAACTAATTAAAGCGCCGTTATTTTACATGGCTGTTGGCTCTCAGGCCAATGTAGGTGGCGCGGCCTCGGCTCCTGTTGTCGCCGCTGCGTTTCATCCATCACTGGCACCGGTAGGCGTTTTATTAGCAGTACTAGGCTATGGTGTAGGTACATATATGGCGTATATTTGTGGATTAATGATGCAAGCAGTTGCACCATAAGGAATTAAAATGAACAACCAAGTTATAAATATTAATCAAATAGAACTGGCAAATGATAAACCTTTCGTTTTATTTGGTGGCATGAATGTGCTGGAATCTCGTGATTTAGCGATGCGTATTGCCGAGCATTATGTTGAAGTGACCACTAAATTAAATATTCCTTATGTATTTAAGGCGTCATTTGATAAAGCCAATCGCTCGTCAATCAATTCTTACCGTGGTCCGGGCATGGAAGAAGGCTTAAAGATATTTGAAGAGATTAAAAATACCTTTAATATTCCGCTGATCACCGATGTGCACGAACCTCATCAAGCAGCACCGGTTGCTGAGGTTGTTGATGTTATTCAGCTACCGGCATTTTTGGCTCGTCAAACAGACTTAGTGGTTGCAATGGCAAAAACAGGCGCGATTATTAATGTGAAAAAGCCACAGTTTTTAGCCCCACATGAAATGCGTCATATCATTACTAAATTTAATGAAGCGGGCAATAATAATGTGGCCTTGTGTGAACGTGGTTCAAGCTTTGGTTATAACAACCTAGTGGTTGATATGCTGGGCATGGATGACATGAAAACCATGGCGCCCGTTATATTTGACGCTACTCATGCGCTACAACGTCCTGGCGGTCGAGCTGATTCTGCCGATGGTCGTCGTGCTCAAGCAGCAGAACTGGCTCGTAGTGGCATGGCACTGGGTATTGCAGGCTTATTTATTGAAGCACACCCAAATCCAAATGAAGCAAAATGTGATGGCCCTTGTGCATTAGCACTGAGTAAATTAGAAGGGTACTTATCGCAAATGAAAGCGGTTGATGATTTAATCAAAAGCTTTGCTCCGCTTGATACCAGTGCTAGCGATTTATAAAAGAGTGATTAACTCATAAAAAAGCGACTTCGGTCGCTTTTTTTGTGGCTTGAATATACTCTTTCCCAGCATAGGTATATAATTCACCGCATAAGAAAAACTAATTCTAAGCTTGGTTGCCATGTCAAGACGAGTTCCTCCATTAAACGCGCTAAAAGCTTTTGAAGCTGCAGCCCGTCATTTAAGCTTTACTAAAGCCGCAGAAGAGTTGTATGTGACGCAGGCTGCGGTAAGCCATCAAATTAAAACCCTCGAAGAGCACTTAGGGTTAAAGTTGTTTTTGCGTAAAAATCGCTCGTTACTTTTGACCGAAGAAGGTCAAGGCTACTTTTTAGATATTAAAGAGATTTTTACTCAGCTAATTGACGCAACCGAAAAGCTACTAGCCCGTGGTGCAAAAGGCTCGCTAACAGTGAGTTTAACCCCGAGCTTTGCGATTCAATGGCTTATTCCTCGATTGAGCTTATTTAACGAGTTACACCCTGAAATTGATGTGCGAATTAAAGCCCAAGATCAGGACGAAAACTCGTTAACAGACGATGTTGATATTTCAATTTATTATGGTCGCGGTCATTGGAGTGGCGTACAAGCTTATAAATTGCACACTGAATACTTAGTGCCACTGTGTAGCCCATTATTGTTAAGTGGCCCTAGAGCGCTTAATCAACCAAGTGATTTAGCAAACCATACGTTGTTGCATGACACCACGCGTAAAAACTGGAAAACGTGGATGAAAACCGCGGGTGTTCGCAACGTACAAGTTAACCAAGGGCCTATTTTTAGTCATTCATCTATGGTGCTGCAAGCTGCGGTACATGGCCAAGGTGTTGCAATTGGTAATAGTGTTTTAGCAAAACCAGATATTGATGCAGGTCGATTAGTGATCCCGTTTAATCACAGTTTAGAAAGTAAAAACGCCTATTATTTGGTGATCCGTGAGTCGCAAAATGAATTAGGTAAAATTGTGTCATTTAAAGATTGGATGTTAAGCCTAGTTGAACAGGAGCAAGAATATTAATGAGCATTGAATGGGTTAAAAGCAGTCAGCAACCTGCAATCGCACAGTTTATATTTGCGCATGGTGCAGGGGCTGGCAGTGATTCTGAGTTTATGCAAACCATGGCCAAACAGCTCAGTGAGTATGGTATTGACGTTGGGCTGTTTGATTTTGAATACATGCAAATTGCTAAACAAACCAATAAACGTCGCCCACCAGAGCGAGCACCAAAATTACTTACATATTTTGATCATATACTTACTCAAGCTGATGCAAATTTACCGCTATTTATAGGGGGTAAATCAATGGGCGGGCGCATGGCGTCTATGCTTGCTTGCTCAACCTCGCATGCTGTTTTAGGTGTACTTGCGTTTGGTTATCCGTTTCATCCACCGGGCAAGCCAGAAAAGCTCCGCACAGATCACTTTGCAGACATACCATGTCCTTTTTTAGTACTACAAGGTGAACGAGACACCTTTGGCACCCGTGAAGAGCTTGCCACAATGGCAATGCCAAAACAGCCGCAGTATATATGGTTAACTGATGGTGACCACTCACTAAAACCACGTAAAAAAAGTGGTATAACCGAGCAACAAAACCTGAATGTTTCAGCAATGCAGGCGGCTAACTTTATCAAAAGCACCATTGAGAATGTAAAAGAGGAAAAACATGATTAAACTATTTTTACTCGCAGGCAGCTTTTTTTGTATGCTTTCAGTGATACTGGGTGCATTTGCTGCCCATGGTTTAAAAAGTCGCTTATCAGATTACGCTATTGGTATTTTTAAAACCGCCGCCGAGTATCAAATGGTACATGGGCTGGCACTGATTGCAGTGGCAATCTTAATAAAGTGGGGCATTAACTTAAGCATGGCAGGTGGTTTTTTTATAGCGGGTATACTGTTATTTAGTGGCAGCTTATATTTACTGGCTTTAACCGGCTTAAAGTGGCTGGGCCCAATTACACCACTAGGTGGACTGTGTTTTATTATTGGTTGGATAGTTATTTTAGTGCAAGTTGCACGATTTAAGTTTTAAAGAGTTTAAGGGTTAATATGTCTAGTGTTGTGATTTACTGTCGTAGTGGTTTTGAAAGCGATGCCGCTGCTGAAATAACGTTTCACGCCGCCGAGCAAGGGTTTGCTGGGTATGTAAAAGCAAAACCAAATACCGGTTATGTTATTTATGAATGTTTTGAAGCGCAGCACAGCGACGAAATAATCAAAAAAGTTGATTTTAAAAATATGGTATTTGCACGCCAATGGTTTGCCGGTAACCTGATAGAAAATATGCCATTAGAGGATAGAGTGGGCGCTATTGTAGATGCCGCAAAAGACTTTACTTTATGCTCTGAACTACGAGTAGAAACACCCGATACCAACGAGGGCAAAGAGTTACTGACTTTTTGTAAAAAAATATCAACTCCGCTTAAAAAAGCACTCGAGAAACAAAACACCGTATTACGTGAACCAAAAGCAAATCGTCCAGTGATGCATGTGCTGTTTTTAGCTAATAATACTGCGTATGTGGGTTACTCTTACAGTTATAACAACTCACCTTTCTTTATGGGTATTTTACGTTTACGTATGCCAAGCGATGGCCCAAGCCGTTCAACCCTTAAGTTAGATGAGGCATTTAATGTGTTTATTTCTGAGCAGCAGCGTGAGTCGCGAGTACAGGCTGGGATGCGCAGCGTTGATTTAGGTGCTTGCCCAGGCGGCTGGACTTATCAGTTAGTTCGCCGTGGTATGTTTGTTAGCGCGATAGATAATGGCCCAATGAATGAAAGTTTAATGGAAACAGGGCAAGTAAAACATTTTAGAGAAGACGGTTTTAAATATCGGCCAGAAAAAAGAAATATCACTTGGTTAGTTTGCGATATGGTAGAAAAACCTACGAAAGTAACCAACCTGATGATTGACTGGGCAGTAAATGCCTATGCAAAAGAGCTTATTTTCAATCTAAAATTACCGATGAAAAAACGCTTTGACAGTGTGTATGAATGTCTAAAAATGATTAGAGAAGAAATGGCGAAGTTCGGTATCAGCTACGAATTACAAGCTAAGCATTTGTACCATGATCGTGAAGAGATAACGGTGCACTTAAACGTAATTAAAGTACCACAAAGCTTATATAGTTAATTGATTAGCGAGTATAAAAAATGGGCCAACAGGCCCATTTTTTTTAACTACGATATTGTGGTCGGTAATGCTCAACCCATAACCGTGTAGCGCCGCACACTGCCACAGGCATCACAATTAAATTTATAAATGGGATAGCGGTTAGCAGCATCACTGCAAAGCCAAACCCGTAAGATAAGCCTTGTTTGCTTTTTAAGTCATTTTTCATTTGAGTGAAGCTAACTTTGTGGTTATCAAAAGCATAATCTTTATATTGCACCGCATACATCCAGCAGGTAAAAAGCACCCAGAGCACTTGGCCTATTACCGGTAACACCCACAATAGAATAAAAAAGCCAATAGCGCGCGGGAGGTAGTAGCAAAGCTTAGTCCATTCTCGGCCTAGCATTCGCGGCACATCTTTGACTAAATCAGCTAATCCATCGTCGTTAATTTTTTGACCAGTTAAATACAGCTCAACTTTTTCACTTAGCAAGCCATTAAAAGGTGCGGCGATAAAGTTAGTAATAACGGTAAATAACATACTGTAACTAAACAGCACCACCAGTACAGCAATTGGCCACATTAACCATTCGAGCCAACTTAACCATTCTGGGAGCATGGTATTTACAGCATTAAAGCCATCACTCAGCCAGCCAAATAAAAAGAATAAGGAGCTACCAAATAATAAAATATTAATAAGTAGGGGGATTAGTACAAAGCGTTTTAGTCCTTTTTGACTAATTAACTTAAACCCGGAAAAAAAATATTCCATACCTTGCGTTATTTGCACACTAACCTCATCGATTATTTATCTTTTGGCTATTATAAATAGCCTGATGATTTTAAACAGTACTTTTAAGTAACAAAGTATTTAATAAATGGTATTTCAAATAGAATGATAATAAATTGTTAGCTTGGGCAATTGCTTTGAACTCTTCGAAAGTGCTTAATGAAATAAAATGCTCGGCAATAGACAAAATTACCATAGATGCTAATTTCAATATTATGTATAGTCAAAAGACTATAATAAATTATTATATAGAATATAGCGGCGCATTTAGCGTAAGTGACTGTTGAGGAATATAATTTGATTGAAATAATGAGAGTCAGAAAGCTGCTTTCTCAGCAACAAAATATATTATCTAAAATAGCCTTGGGTGCGCCACTTGATGAAGTACTTGAAAATATTTGTTTATCTATTGAGGAGCTTATTGAAGACTCCTCTGCGAAGTGCTCTATATTAACACTCAAAGGTGAACAGCTATTTCATAGTGCGGCGCCTAATATTACAAAGGGTTACTGTGAGGCAATTAATGGCGTACATATCGGCCCCAGTGTTGGCTCATGCGGTACTGCAGTGTATGAAAAAAAGCGAGTAATAGCCTCAGATATTGCAACATCACCCTTATGGGAAAACTATAAAGCGTTGGCATTGAGTTTTGATTTAAGGTCGTGCTGGTCAACCCCTATTATTTCAACCCAATCAGACATATTAGGCACTTTTGCAATTTATCATGACAGTGCCAAGTCACCGACACCACAAGATTTAGAGTTAATAGACTTTTTTGTTGATTTCACCAGTATTGCTTTAGAAAAGCACACAGAGTCACTAAAATCAAAAGTGTTACTTGCAGAATTACAGCAAAGTAATGAAAAGTTTAAAGCCTTCGCAAAAGTACTTCCCGATCTAACTCTTATTTTGAGTGAAGAAGGGGAGTATACCAACGTTTACGGCACTACTAATGAAAGTTTATATTTAAGCCAAGAGCATGTGATTAATCGTAATGTCAGAGATATTATGCCTCCCGAGGATGCTAATCCTATTATGGCGGTAATTGCCAAAACGCTTCAAACTAATGAAGTTCAAGTGTTTGAGTATCAGCTAAATATAAAAGGTAAACAACTTACATTTGAAGGACGAACAGCCCCGCTTGAAAGTTACCAACCTAATAATCCCTCTCAGCGACATGTAGTATGGATGGCCAGAGATATCTCTACTCGTAAAGCGGCAGAAGAAGAGGTGCAACGGTTAGCATTTTTTGACCCGCTTACAAACCTCCCGAACCGCAGAATGCTCAATGATAAACTCAGTATGTATGTTGAACAAATTAAGCAGTCTGATCACACGGGCGCACTCTTATTTTTAGATTTAGATAATTTTAAACGTATAAACGACTCATTAGGGCACAATGCCGGTGATGAAATACTGGTTGAGCTATCACAGCGACTAACGTGTGTTTTAAACCCAACAGATACCCTTGCCCGCGTTGGCGGTGATGAATTTATTATTCTCATTGAGAATGTAGGAGATAGCCATAAGCAAGCGAGTCTTGAATCAGAATTAATGGCTAAAGTGGTACAAAGCGTTTTTTATGACAAGTTTGAGATAGGGGATTTGGCGTTTCAAGTAAGCTGCAGTATTGATATATGTTTAATTAATAACGCCAATGCCATTAGCGAAAATATTTTAAAATTTGCAGATACCGCCATGTATCGCTCTAAAATGAAAGGCGGTAATAGTAGTAGCTTTTACGATCCTGCACTGCAAACCTTACTGGAAAATCAAACTGAGCTTGAAACAGATATAGTCAGAGCGATTGCATGTGATGAATTTTGTGCTTACTTTCAGCCTCAATTATCAATTGATGGCAGTATTATTGGTGCAGAAGCACTCATACGATGGAATCACCCAACCAAAGGACTAATCTCTCCTAATTCGTTTATTCCGATTGCCGAGCAATTTGGCTTAATTCAAAAGTTACAAAACATTGTATTGCGCGATATTTGTATTTTACTGGAAACGCTGCGAGCTGATGACGTACTGAAAAACCAGTTTAATGTGTCTATTAACATTAGCCAGTGTCAGTTTAATTCTTCTACTTTAAAAGGAGAATTGTTTAAAGCGATTGAGACGTATGATGTATTACCCTCACAAATTAAATTAGAGATCACTGAGTCCATGTTAGCGGGTGATTTAATGAGTACGGTAAAGCAAATGAAAGAGCTAAAGTCGCAGGGATTTGTATTTTCAATTGATGACTTTGGTACCGGCTACTCGTGTTTAAAGCACTTGAGTGTTTTACCGATAGACGAACTAAAAATAGATAAAAGCTTTATTGATAAAGTGTTGGATAACGCATCGGGGCAAAGCATAGTTCAGTCTATTATTGGTTTAGGTCATAGTTTAGATATTAATATTGTAGCCGAAGGGGTCGAAAGTGCTGAGCAACTACATATATTAAAGTCTATGGGTGTAAACGCAGTGCAAGGGTTCTTATTTGCAAAACCATTAACACACAGCAATTACTTAAAATGGCATAAAGAGCACCAATAACATCGTGCTTGTTACTAACTGAGGCGACAAGTTTAGTTACCCCAATCAATAAGTCGCTTTGTTTAACCTCTAATTGGGCAGTAACGTTTGCTAACTTACTGCGTTTTAGCTCAAACAGAAATGTATACTTTTTGTTTGTTTGCTAGCTAAGTGTAATGAGTTTTTTACTATTTTGTAACAGTTGCACAAATCATTGCTGTGGCATTGGTTTAGCGTTTTTAACGCGTTAAACTAGTCAGGAATTGGCAATAAGTCTACTTGTTGTGACATTATCTAAACGTAAACACGACAGGTACTTGAAACTTGCTTTTGAGTTGCTTTTTCGTTCGTTGTAACTATGGTTTAGGGTTATGTCATGGTATGTCGCTATGTCGGTAACTGTAAAAAACCATTAGGAGCGATAAATGAATACCACGAAAGCAGCTTTAAAGTCGGGTGAAATACACTCTCCCCGAGTAAAGTTTCTGGAAGGGGTTGATATACCCGTTTTTTTAATCAGTGGCGGTATATTAGTTTTATTTGCCGCGCTGGCACTGTACGACATAAAACTGATGTCGGATTGGATAAACTCTGCCTTCGCCTTCTCCACCAAAATATTTGGCGCCTTTTGGCAAGTTCTGCTGTTATTAACCTTTGTGATTGGCATATTTTTAGCCGTAGGCCGCACCGGTTCAGTGGTGCTCGGCGGTTTAAAAACCCCTGAAATATCTACCTTCAAATGGATCAGTATAATTATGTGTACTTTGCTTGCAGGTGGCGGTGTATTTTGGGCCGCAGCAGAGCCAATGGCACACTTTATTTCTCCGCCCCCGTTATTTGGTGGTGAAACTGGCACAAAGGATGCCGCCTACAACGCTCTTGCACAAAGCTTTATGCATTGGGGCTTTTTAGCCTGGGCTATTTTAGGTAGTTTGACCGGCATTGTTTATATGCATCTCCATTACGAAAAAGGATTACCGCTTAAACCGCGCACTTTGCTTTACCCGGTATTTGGCGATCGCGCAATGAAAGGTGCGCTTGGTACTATTCTTGATGCATGTTGTGTACTCGCTGTGGTTGCTGGCACTGTTGGTCCTATTGGTTTTTTAGGTTTACAAGTGAGTTTTGGTCTAGAAAAATTGTTTGCCATTCCTGATACCTACACCACGCAGGTGGTTATTTTATTTAGCTTAATTGGAATTTACACACTTTCAGCGGTAAGTGGGGTTACCAAAGGTATTCAGCTACTAAGCCGTTTTAATGTTGTACTGGCAGTGTTGCTGATGTTGTTTATATTACTAATGGGGCCAACTGCGTTTATTATCGACAGTTACATTCATTCCTTTGGTTTGTATTTAGATAACTTTATTCCTATGGCTACATTTCGTGCCGATAAACCGTGGCTAGACTGGTGGACTGTATTCTTTTGGGGCTGGTTTTTAGGTTATGGCCCATTAATGGCTATGTTCGTTGCACGTATATCCCGTGGACGTACTATTCGTGAAATGATTTTACTTATTTCTGTGGTTGCCCCTGTGATCACGTGTTTTTGGTTTACTATTGTTGGCGGCTCAGGCATCTTTTTTGAATTAAATAATCCTGGCGTTATATCAGAGCCTTTTGCTGGGCTTAATTTGCCAGCGGCATTGTTAGCCATCACTGAGCAGTTACCTATGGGATTTGTTGTGTCGGTGTTATTTTTAGTACTGACCACTATTTTTGTGGCAACAACAGGTGATTCAATGACGTACTCGGTATCTATGGTAATGACGGGTACCGATCACCCACAAACCTCTATTCGAGTGTTTTGGGGGATTATGATGGGGGTGATGGCGGCGTTGCTTATTTCTATAGGCGAGGGCGGGATTTCAGCCTTGCAGTCGTTTATTGTGGTCACTGCGGTGCCAGTTTCGTTTGTGTTACTACCTTCGTTGTGGACAGCACCACAAATAGTTAAGAAAATGGCAGACGAACAAGGGCTTTAATAATTGATAAAGAGCGCTAATAAGCGCTCTTTTTCTGGGTACATCATATTCTCACCTTGTTATTGAGCTATTTATTATCCTAGCAATAAACTAACCCACTAAAAATAACTTAGCCTAAGTAGGTTGTTCATTCCTATCGATACGGTATAGTTTAAATATATTTAAGCATAACCTTGAGATAAACCATGCAGTTAGTCGACTTAGACCCTTGTGATCAGGATGTGATCAACGTATTTGCTGACATAGATCGACTTATTAGCTCATTATATCCTGTAGCAACTTCACAAGCGCTTACAGTTAATGAGCTTGGTTTACCGGGCGTTTACGCTGTAGGGTTAAAAAATCAAGACGGAATAGTTGCCTGTGGCGCAATAGTAAAGCAATTTGATGGTAGCTGGTATGGCGAAATTAGACGGCTTTACGTAAAACCTAGCTATCGCGGAAAAGGCTTATCGCGGCGTATTATGCAAATTTTATTGCACTATGCAGGCGAAGAAGAAATCCCAATCATAAAACTAGAAACAGGACCAAAGCAAATACAATCAATCCATCTTTATGAGAATTTAGGGTTTGTGCAATGTGCCCCTTTTGGTGAATACACAGAAAACCCGAATAGCTTATTTATGGAGCTTGCGCTCAGCTAATATTGCTTTGTTTGAAGCTTTTATTTATCAATTTCAATCCTAACTCGTTACGAGTAGAAATACTTGTTGGACATGAATCACTATTTTTCTTTTAATGCGCGGCAACTAGCCGGTTTGGCATTCATAAATAAAAGAGAAAGATAAATGAAAGAGACAACATCACTAGAACAAGCTCGTACGAGCTACAACGTTCGTCATTGGAGCCAAGGTTTTTTTGGTATTAATGATCAAGGTGATGTGTATGTTGCGCCAAAGGCTGATGCCCCACAGCAAACCATTGCACTAACAGAGATTGCTAAGCAACTTGAAGAAAAAGGCTTAAGTTTGCCAGCGTTAGTTCGCTTTCCACAAATTTTACACCATCGCGTGCATAGCTTATGTGGTGCATTTAATACTGCTATAGAAAGCTATGGTTACCCAAAAGACTACCTATTAGTTTATCCGATTAAAGTTAACCAACAACGTGAAGTTGTTGAAGAAATTGTTGCCAGCCAAGCACAAGTAGAAAAAAAACAGCTGGGTTTAGAAGCAGGCAGCAAGCCAGAGTTATTAACCGTATTAGCACTGGCTGAAAAAACCAGTGCGGTGATTGTGTGTAATGGCTACAAAGATAAAGAATATGTGCGCTTAGCGTTGATTGGCGAAAAGCTGGGCCATAAAGTGTATATCGTACTTGAGAAACTGTCTGAGCTGGACATGGTACTTAGCCAAGCTAAAGAATTAAATGTAAAACCACGCATTGGTATTCGTGTGCGTTTAGCATCGCAGGGCAAAGGTAAATGGCAAGCCAGTGGCGGAGAAAAATCTAAGTTTGGTTTATCTGCTTCTCAAGTTCTGTATGTAGTAAACCGTTTAAAAGAAACAGATCAGCTAGATTTAGTCCAACTGGTGCATTTTCACTTAGGTTCGCAAATGGCCAACATTCGTGATGTGCGCTTAGGTGTAAGCGAGGCTGCGCGTTTTTATTGTGAATTACGTAAGTTGGGTGCACACATAGAGTGTCTTGATGTAGGCGGCGGTTTAGCGGTTGATTACGACGGCACGCGCAGTCAATCACACAACTCAATGAATTACAGTTTAGCTGAATACGCAAATAATATTGTGTACACCATCGGTGATATTTGTAAGCAGTATGAACAGCCTTTCCCTACCATTATTTCAGAGTCGGGAAGAGCATTAACAGCGCATCACGCGGTACTAATTTCCAATGTAATTGGCACCGAAACGTATACACCGGAAGAAATAGAAGCGCCAGCTGATGATGCGCCGCAGTTACTTAAAAATATGTGGATTTCATGGCAACAATTACATGTGCTTACTGATGACCGTGCATTAATTGAGATTTTTCACGACAGCCAAGGTGATTTAGCTGAAGCGCATAGTCAGTTTGCGATGGGATTATTAGATTTAACTCAGCGTGCATGGGCAGAGCAAATAAACTTACGCGTGTGTTATGAACTTAATAAATTAATGGATAACAAAAACCGTTTTCATCGACCGATTATAGATGACCTAAATGCGCGTTTAGCGGACAAGTTTTTTGTAAATTTCTCATTGTTTCAGTCATTGCCAGACGCGTGGGGAATTGATCAAGTGTTTCCAGTATTGCCATTAAGTGGTTTAACGCAAGCACCGCAAAAGCGCGCGGTGTTATTGGATATTACTTGTGACTCAGATGGCGCTTTAGAGCATTATGTAGATGGCCAAGGTATTGAAAGTACGTTACCAGTACCTGAATACTCAGCCGATAAACCGTATTTAATGGGATTTTTCTTGGTGGGTGCCTATCAAGAGATTTTAGGCGATATGCATAACTTATTTGGTGATACGCACAGTGCTATTGTGAATATGGATGAGCAAGGTGTTGCCAGCATTACAGAAATTAACCACGGTGATACTGTCGCTGACATGATGCGTTATGTACATTTAGATGTTGAAGGTTTTCAGCAGTCTTACGCACAGTTAGTAAGCGCAAAAATTGCAGTAGATGAACAGCAAAGCGTCCTCGACGAGTTGCAAAGCGGCCTTGATGGCTACACTTATTTAGAAGAGTTATAAGCAATGTCTAGCTTGTTTGGCCATGTTGACCACTCATTATACTCAAATGGGATGACGTTTTTACGCCGTCCTATGGTACAAAACATTAACGCGATTGAAGCCGATGTAGTGGTACTAGGTTTACCGTTTGATTTGGCCACCTCCGGGCGCCCTGGTGCCCGCTTGGGGCCAGATGCAATTCGCAGAGCGTCGGTGCATTTAGCATGGGAAGATACTAAATACCCGTGGACGTTTCCTTTGTTTGAACGGCTAAAAGTAGCGGATGCTGGTGATTTTACCTATCCGGTAGGCGATCCTGAATATTTTACTGCGCAGCTAGAAATGGCGGCAGAGCAAATACTTCGCCAAGGTAAAACATTATTAGGCTTAGGCGGCGATCATTTTGTAACCTTACCGCTATTGCGCGCACATGCAAAAATTCATGGAAAAATGGCGTTAGTGCATTTCGATGCGCACACCGACACCTACAGTAATGGGTCGCGTTTTGATCACGGTACTATGTTTTACCATGCGCCAATGGAAGGGTTGATTGATGTTAATCACAGTATTCAGCTAGGCATTCGTACCGACTTTGATCAAAGCAAGCATGAGTTTGCAGTGATTGATGCTATGCAGGCCAATGATCTTCATGCGAATGATATTGCAGCGCAGATTATTGAGCGAGTGGGCGATTTACCGGTTTACTTAACCTTTGATATAGATTGTTTAGACCCAGCATTTGCGCCAGGTACTGGCACGCCCGTATGTGGTGGATTAACTAGTGACAAAGTACTTAAAATATTACGTGCTCTTAAAGGCATTAATATGATTGGTATGGATGTAGTTGAAGTATCCCCGTCGTATGACCAAAGTGAGCTTACTGCGATTGCCGCAGCAACCATTGCCAGTGAGCTATTGCATTTATGGGCACTAAAGCATAAGTACTAATATGTTTTAATGCAGATTAAAGCGCCAATTTGGCGCTTTTTTTGTATGAAAATAAAAGACTATTAAAACTGCATATTGTGCTTTTTAGCATAAATAAAAAACACCGGAATTTCGATTATGACGTAAGTTAAAAAAGTAAACCAAAACCAATTAACTTCAAATATTAACCAGCTAAATTGCACGCCCGAGTTGTAATAAAGGCTAGATGCAATTAATAGTGTAATGCCTGTTGCAAATAAATCTTGCACCGATACTTTTTTAAAGCTGCTGCCTGCAAAGCGCGGATAAATAAACCCGTAGCCTAGGGTTATCATAATGATAACCAATAAGAGCAAATTTAGTTCAGGGGTCATTGTGGTTTATATTGCCTCGCATATTCTATTCGCTCTTGAGAACTTGGGTGCGTTGATAAATACTTTAACCAAGTATCATCATAGCTCCCTTCTTGCGCTTGTAAATTATTTTCCAGTGCTTCAATTGCATCAGCAAAGTCGTGGTTAGAATAGCCTAATTTTAAAAGGTTTTTAATCGCATATACATCGGCTTCTTGTTCCATATCTCGCGAAAACGCTTGTTGTAAAAAAGATGAGCCAGAGCCAAGCACGACTTCTAATATACCTTCTAAGTCACCAAAAATAACTGCAAATACAACGGTGCTCGCTGCAGCTTGTGCTGCAAGGCGAATGCTGTGATGGTGCTGAACATGACCAATTTCATGAAGTAAAATAGCACGCAGGGCATCAGGGTCATTTTTTAATAGATCAACAAGTTCGTCAGTTACTACAACCCGACCATTTGGAAGAGCAAACGCATTAGCTGAAAAATAATCAGACTGATAAAAAGATAGCCTAAACTTTGCACTGTCTAAATTGAGCGAGTTAAGCATTAAACGCCATTGTTGCTGTATTTCTGATTGCTTATTAGTGGAAAGTTGAGAAGGTTCCAATGCGACTTTTTCTATTACACTGAGCGTTTGCTCTCCCATCGTTTCAATTGTCGAGGCAGGTGCTAAGTTAACGCTATAAACGGCTACTGATGGTATTAAGCGGTATAAAATTAACCAAAGTAATAGGGGAATTAGCAGCACGGATGCAACAATAAGAATCTTATTTTTTTCTAAGCGTTCACTGAGTCCATGCTCTTTAAGCGCGAATGGCCACCTAAATTCTACATCTTGAGGAATAAATCGCCCACCATCAGCAAAATTTAACTCTGACGCCATGCCAGGTAACGGGCTATCAAGTTGGCAATTGTCTATTGTTGATGCAAGTAACGTCGTATTCTCAGAGTCAACAAGTGTTATTTGCTCATGGGAAAGGTGTGCATAGCTTTTAATATGTTGGCTGCTATTAGGGTAATAATAACAGCCAAAAATAGGATAATTACTCATTAGGTGAGTGAAATATCAATATCAAACACATTGGCCGCTTCTTCAGCAAATGATGACTGCTCATTTTGTGCAACATCAATCAACGAAAGTGCGCCGCTATAAATAGTGACTTCAGTAACCGATGCTAACAGCTTTGCTCTGCGTACTTTAGCCCAAGGGTAGGCCAGTCCTAAGGTAAATATAATTGCCAATACATTAGTAAATAGTAAGATGGCATAGTCAATGGCTTTTAAGTTCGAATCAAAGGTAGCGACTTCTGTAAATTCACTGTTATTAAAAATATGATTTCGAATAAGCGAATGATAAACAGCGCCTACCAGTGTTAAAAACGCAACATACAACGTAGCAATTAATAGCGGCACTACAATTGTCGAAAGGCTAAAGTTTTGTGTGTTTAAGTTATCGATAGTTAAGGCACTTGCACCAGCAAAGAAGCCAAAAATAACTAAGCCACCTATTGCAACTCCTAGGGTAATAAGTGCTGCGATGTAATAGCGTTCGCCTTGAAGATTTACTGTAAGTGGTTTATTTCCATAGCTGATGTTTTCATGCATATATTGATCAATTCGCTTTAATACATAAGGCAGTAATAGGTGTAATGTGAATACACTTGCAATAGGCAATAAAACAAAGTTAATAAATGCATCGCCATAATTACCTGAAAAGGCAAAGCGTACATTACGATGGCGAGTCATACGCATATTAAAACGCAGACCTTGGTTGATGATCCACGGCAATAAAAATAAAAAGCCAATAGCAAATAAAAGGCCTATCGCTGGTGCGAGGCTGCTAAGTAAGGTGTAAATTAAAAATGCGATGACCGCTAAAATGCGTCCTTTTAAAATTTGTATTGGGGTCGCTAGATAGTCAAAGCTATGGCCGTCGATACGCGTATGACCGTAAAAATAACGATAGGTGCGAACTTTTGCCCATGCCGAATAAATTCCGAGAGTAATAATACTCAGCAGTATATTAACAATCCATATACCAAAAAATTCGCCGGCTTTGCCGCTAAATTGTACTTTACCGCTAAAAATAGCAGGGGGTGTTTGATTTGACTCAGATGAAGTTGGGTGTACTGGTTCCATTTTAAAAATATATCCATGTTGTTTTTTGTAAATTTACCTTTTTTAGATAAAAAAAACAATCTTTATAATTAGCTAGCTGATTGTAAGTAGGCTATTTTTATTGCTTTTACTGTTTATGGGGCTGCACTTTAAGTCACCTCTGGTATACTGTGCAGATAATTTAATGGGGCTGTCATGATTTCAAAAAACCAACTTAAACTTATTCGCCAGCTTGGCCAAAAAAAGTATCGCAAGCAATTTAACCAATACTTAGTACAAGGCGAAAAAAATGTACTGGAGTTATTAAATAGCCCATTAAAAGTAAACGATGTATTTGCAACGCAAAGCTTTATTGATAATAACCAAAGCTCATATCCTCAAACGCATTTTATTACAGCAGATGAAGAGCAGCTAACAAAGGTAAGTACTTTGGTCAGTAATAATGCGGCTATTGCAATTATTGATATGCCAAGCACCGTATTACCAGATGAAAACAGTTTAATATTAGCCTTAGATGGCGTATCTGACCCTGGGAATTTAGGTACCATCATTCGCGTGGCTGATTGGTACGGTATAAAACATATTGTTGCTAGCACTGACAGTGCCGATCCGTATAACCCAAAAACAATTAGCGCCACAATGGGGTCGTTCGTTCGCGTATCGGTAAGCCAAGTTGAATTGCCTGAATACTTATCTACATTAAACATGCCTATTTATGGTGCATTTTTAGATGGCCAAAGTGTGCATAGCACTAAATTTAGTGGCCAAGGTGTATTGCTTATGGGCAGTGAGTCACATGGAATACGCGAGCAGTGTGCAAAATTAGTGAGCAACAAAATAACCATACCGGCTTTTGGCGGTGCAGAGTCGCTTAATGTAGCAATGGCCACGGGTATTATTTTAGATAATTTTAAACGCCAAGCTTAACTTTTTAGCTATTTATGCGTTAAGTTACTTATAGTAAAAAACAATAATAAATCGGTAATAACAATAAAATGCGCTTAAGCACTATTAAATTAGCGGGCTTTAAATCGTTTGTAGAGCCCACTAAAATTCCATTTCCTGACCAAATGACGTGTGTTGTCGGCCCTAATGGCTGTGGCAAATCAAACGTCATTGATGCGGTGCGATGGGTGCTTGGTGAAAGCTCAGCTAAAAATTTACGTGGCGATGCCATGACCGATGTCATTTTTAATGGCTCTACTAACCGCAAGCCCATTTCGCAAGCCTCCGTTGAATTAATATTTGATAATACCCAGGGTAAGTTACCCAATACTTTTGCTGATCGTAACCAAGTGGCTATTAAGCGTTTGGTGACTCGCGATGGTCAGTCATTGTACTTTCTAAATGGCAGTAAATGCCGAAAACGTGATATTATCGACATATTTTTAGGCACGGGCCTTGGGCCGCGAAGCTACGCTATTATTGAACAAGGGATGATCTCACGTTTAATTGAGAGCAAACCGCAAGAGCTACGTGTTTTCTTAGAAGAAGCCGCAGGGGTCTCTAAATACAAAGAGCGCCGCCGCGAAACGCAAACACGCATAAAAAGCACCCGAGAAAACCTAGAGCGACTGCTTGATGTTCGTCAAGAGTTACAAAACCAGCTTGATAAACTGGCGGTACAATCGGTTGAGGCTAAAAAATATCGCGAACTTAAATCCCAAGAGCGCACCTTAAAGGGGCAAATAGCGGTATTAAAATGGCAAAAACTGCATCAACAACAGCTCGATAAAAGTGCGCAAATAAAAAAGCTGGATGACCAAATCAGCTTCTTTAAAACGGCGCATTCAGGCCATGATGATGTTCTGGCAAGCCTTGATGCTCAAGTGCAAGCTCAACAAGATAAACTCGATGATGCACAGCAACAGCAGCATCATACGCATACTGAATTGACTCGCAGCGAACAGCAGCAGATTAGCATTAAGCAACAAACGCTGTCACTGAAACAAAATTTAGCCAAGTTAGAGCAACAAAAAAACCAAAGTGAAGAAGTCAAAACGCAGCAACAAAGTCTCTGCCAAGAGTTAGATGACAACTTGCAACAGGCTGTAGAGCATAACTTAATGTGTAGCGAGCAGGTTTTAGAACTTACCGATGAGGTTAATCGGCTGCTGGAGATTAAAAATACCGACACATCACAGTGGCAATCACTAACAGAAGACTATCAGCAATTAAATAATCAGCAGCTAGCGCATGCAAATGCAGTAAAACATACAGAACAGAAAATCAGTTATGTTAAGCAACAACTAACGCAGCTTGATGAGCAAATAGATGAGTTAAAACGCAGTGAGATAGAGCAGCAATTAATTCAGCAACAGCAGCACAGACAAACGCTAACAGAGCAGCTGGCTAACGCGCAAACTGCTCATAGTAGAGGTCAAAGTGCTCAGGCAATACAGCAGCAACAGCTTGATGAAGCTCAGCAGCAATGGCAGCATTTATCTCAGCAAGTTAATGAACTAAAAGCCGGTATAGCAGGGCTAAAAACTACCCTTGGACTTGAAAAAAACAGCGATAAAACTTTAACTTTATTCAAGCAGTTAACTGTTCAGCCTGGTTATGAGTTTTTAGTAGAGCAGGCGCTGTCATCACTTGAGCACATTCATATTTCACCAGGTAAAGCAAAAAATAGCACGTGGCAAATACCCTCACAGTCTGTGGCAAGCAATAGTATTGCTGCCTTTATTAGCGCTGGTATCTACCCCGAGTTATTAAACCATATTGCTTATGATGCCGAGGGTCAAACACACCATCTTAACGATGCCAGTTATATTGCAGTGATGGACAAGCAAGGGGCGTTACATGGTCGAAATTGGCATCTCAGTGGCGAAAAAAATGCAGAAAATTCCTTATTATTAATGCACAAAAAGCTCAAGCAGCAAGAAACCTTACTTGAGCAACAACAACAGGCATTGACGGACGCACACTCCACACTTGAAGAACATCAAGCGCAAGCTGTATTAATAACCGAGCAGCAAAACGAGCGCAAAGACACTATTCATCAATTAGCACAACAACTTGCTGTAGCAACAACGCGTGGTGATATGCTCAAAGCGCAAGCTGATCAACATCAGCAACAGGTGACCAAATTACAACAACAACGTCAGCCACTGCTAGAACAACAGCAGCAGTTAAGCGAATTGTTGGGCGAAGAGCTTGATAAAAATGAACAGCTTGCAGAGCAGTTAGAGGCCTTAGCTGTAGAGCTTAACCAAGCCGATAGCACACGAATAAATAGTGATGAACGTTACAAACAAGCTTTAAATAATGCTGAACAGTATAAAACGCAAGCACATCAGGCAAACCTTAATGAGCAAAAAGTGCGTAGTGAGTGGCAGCTCAGTCAAACCAAGTTGAACCATGCCGAACAAGCATTAACAATGGCTGTAGAAGGAACGCAAGAGCTAATAGAGCAAATTGAGGCGTTACTTATTCCTGAGCAAGAGCTTGCACTAACTATTGAACAATTATTAGTGCAGCACCAACAAGGCGAACAAACCCTTGTGGATATTCAACAGCAGTTAGCTCAAGCAAAACAAGAATTACAAACCAAACAAGCGAGTTTAAAAACGTCACAAACTGAGCTGGTGGCATTACAAGAGCAACACCAGAAGCTGAGTATTGAAGAGCAAAGCCTATTAATAAAAGCGCAAGCGGTACTTGAGCCACTTAGCGAGCTTAATCAAAATTTAAAACAGGTTTTAGCAGAGCTTCCTGCAGAGTTGTCATTAAATGCAGCGCAAAATCAACTTGCTGGAGTCAGTAATCAGCTAGATCAATTAGGAGCCGTTAACCTTGCAGCCATTGATGAATTTGAACAAGCTAAGCAAAGAAGTGATTATTTAAATAATCAGCTGGATGATTTAACCCAGGCATTGACAGCTTTAGAAGGCGCTATTCATAAAATAGATCGTGAAACTAAAACGCGCTTTAAGTCTACCTTTGACCAAGTAAATCACGATTTTGGCCAGCTTTTTCCAAAAGTATTTGGCGGCGGCAGTGCTTACTTAGAATTAACCAGTGACGATTTACTCGAAAGTGGTGTTAGTATAATGGCAAGGCCACCAGGTAAAAAAAATTCGACAATTCATTTGTTAAGTGGTGGAGAAAAAGCGCTGAGCGCATTATCATTGGTGTTTTCTATATTCAGGCTCAATCCAGCTCCATTCTGTATGCTGGACGAGGTAGATGCTCCATTAGATGATGCCAATGTGATTCGTTTTTGCCGTTTGGTTGAAGAAATGTCACAATCTGTGCAGTTTATTTATATTAGTCATAATAAAATTGCAATGGAAATGGCGGGTAGATTAACGGGTGTAACCATGGCAGAGCCAGGCGTGTCGCGCATGGTTGCTGTAGATATTGAACAAGCGGTGCAACTTGCACATGCATAATTTTATAGTCATTTGCTAGTTGTTTTGGGTAAAATGATGGCAGTTAGGCATATTAATAATAAAAGGTGAGGGGATGGCCGAAGAATTAAGATGGGTTTTAATTGTGATCAGTGTGTTTGTCATTGGTGGCTTATTAATACACGGTTTGTGGTCAGTAAGAAAAAAAGAGAATGCTGAACTCCCTGCAAGCGAGCGAGTTGAACCTGTTCAAGAACAGCAGCCTTCATCTGTGCATACTGAGCCACAAGAGCCAACGTTAGCGCAACGAGAAGAGCCACAAATGAGTGAGTTAAACTTCAGTGCTGATGAGCCACAAATAGATGTTAGCCCAGCTGATACAGCTATTGAAGATGACCTTGAAGTCGTAACCGAAGAGGCTGTTGATACACAACAAGACGCCCCTAAAGATGTTTCAGACTTTGTGATTGTGCATATTCAAATGCCAGAAGGACTGACCATGCAAGGCAGTAAATTACTGCCAGCAGTTAACACGCTAGGTTTTAAATATTCAGAAGAAGGCTTTTTTAATCGCCATCTAGACCCTGCAGGCCAAGGGCCGGTGTTATTTAGACTGGTAAATATGTATAACCCTGGCACGTTCGATATTGATAATATGGAACAGTTTAGTACCGCAGGCGTGAGCTTATTTATGACACTGCCATGTGATGGCGATGGCCTTGCTGCGTTTAATATGCTGCACAGCGCCGCTAAGAAGCTAGCAGATGAATTTGGAGCTGAAATCTTGGATGCTGAGCGAAACGAAATGACGGTAGAGCGTATTCGTCAATATGTTGAGCAGGTTCGCGCATTTTCTGCGTAATATACGCATAAGTTAAATTTTGTAAGCCACTGGGCGTTCACTCGTCAAAGTGGCTTTTTTTATGTTTTTGAGGTCTACATGGTAAGCAGCATTAGTGAGCAAATTAATCATCTTCGTACCACGCTTGAGCAACACAATTATAGTTATTATGTGCTTGATACACCCAGCATACCCGATGCCGAATATGATCGCTTATTACGTACTTTGAGCGAATTAGAAACCCAGCACCCTGAGTTTTTAACCGCCGATTCACCTACTCAAAAAGTAGGTGGGGCGGCGCTTGCCAAGTTTGAGCAAGTAGCACACCAAGTGCCTATGTTGTCGCTTGATAACGCTTTTGGTGAAGACGAATTCAGTGGTTTTAATCGTCGTATTAAAGAGCGTTTAATGAGCACCGACGAGCTTACATTTTGCTGTGAGCCTAAACTGGATGGCTTAGCGGTATCGATTATTTATCGCGATGGGGTATTAGTGCAAGCAGCGACTCGTGGCGATGGTTTTACTGGCGAAAATATTACCCAAAATGTAAAAACAATTCGCAATGTGCCATTAAAGTTACGCGGTGATGATTACCCGCGTGAGCTTGAAGTGCGCGGTGAAGTGTTTATGGATAGCGCGGGCTTTGAAAAATTAAATGCCGAAGCAGAAAAGCGCGGTGACAAAGTTTTTGTAAACCCACGTAATGCGGCAGCGGGCAGTTTACGCCAGCTAGACTCAAAAATTACCGCAAAACGACCACTGATGTTTTATGCCTACAGCACCGGATTGGTCGCCGATGGCACATTACCTGAAGATCATTACCAACAACTTGCCAAGCTTACCGACTGGGGATTACCACTGTGTCCAGAAACAAAACTAGTTGAAGGCCCAAAGGCCGCGCTTGCCTATTATAATGACATTTTAACGCGCCGTAGCGAGCTAAAATATGAAATAGATGGCGTGGTAATAAAAGTAAATAAAAAAGCCCTACAAGAACGCCTAGGCTTTGTTGCGCGTGCGCCGCGCTGGGCTATTGCTTATAAGTTTCCGGCACAAGAAGAAATAACACACTTACTAGACGTAGAGTTTCAAGTAGGGCGTACTGGGGCTATTACCCCTGTTGCGCGACTAGAGCCGGTATTTGTTGGTGGTGTTACGGTATCGAATGCAACGCTGCATAATGCTGATGAAATTGCCCGTTTAGGCGTAAAAGTGGGCGACACTGTGATTATTCGTCGCGCTGGGGATGTGATCCCACAAATTACCCAAGTAGTGCTTGAACAACGCCCAAGCGATGCAAAAGAGATTGTGTTTCCAACTATGTGCCCAATTTGTGACTCGCACGTTGAGCGGGTTGAAGGTGAAGCTGTTGCACGTTGTACAGGCGGCTTGGTATGTCAAGCACAGCGCAAACAAGCGATTAAACATTTTGCCTCACGTAAGGCTTTAGATATTGACGGCTTAGGCGACAAAATTGTTGATCAATTAGTTGACCGAGAGCTGATCAAAACGCCTGCTGATTTATTTATTTTAAAGCAGGGACACTTTGAGTCACTTGAACGAATGGGACCAAAATCAGCAAAAAACTTAGTTGCGGCGCTTGATGATTCTAAAACCACTACCTTAGCAAAGTTTTTATATTCACTGGGTATTCGTGAAGTCGGTGAGGCCACAGCTCAGAATTTGGCTAATCACTTTTTAACGCTTGAAAACGTGATTGATGCCAGCATTGAACAACTAATAGAAGTAAGCGATGTAGGTGAAATAGTGGCGAAGCATGTTCGCGGCTTTTTTGCTGAAGAGCATAACCTGACAGTGGTAAACGAATTAATAGCGCAAGGAGTAAACTGGCCACAGTTAACAGCGCCATCAGAGCAAGAACAGCCGCTAGCGGGTTTAACTTATGTGCTAACTGGGACGCTTAATACGCTTAATCGTAATGATGCAAAAGCGCGCCTACAACAATTAGGCGCCAAGGTTTCTGGCAGTGTTTCAGCAAAAACAGATGCCTTAGTGGCGGGCGAAAAAGCCGGCTCTAAGCTCACCAAAGCGCAAGAGCTTGGTATAGAAATACTGACAGAGGATGATTTAATTACTTTGTTAGAGACTCATAATGGCTAGTTTTACAAATATACTTAATACCTTGTTAATTGACCTAGGCCAATGGTTACAGGGCTATTTGCCGCATTTATCACTGCTTTTAATGGTGTGCTTAGTGTCGCTGTATGCGGATGACATTTTAAAGTTAACCAAAGGCGTCGTAGCTAGGCGCCACTTTATTATTAGGGTGGCGTGTTTTGTGTTGATAACTGCGTTTGGCTTTGGCTTGTTAGTGGTGTGGTTAAGCCCACTGCTAACTAAAGCTTTACTGTTTTTTGGCACTAAGTGGTTAGCGCTTACCTTATTAGTGGCATTTTTTATTTTGGGCACTATTGCCGATAGGAAAAATCAGTTGTGAGTCGATATGGGCCTGAATACTGGGATAAATATGGTAGCTATCGTACGCCATTAGCGTTTCACTTGAGTATTTTAGTACTATTGCGCGCCTATTTTATTTGGGTAATAGCCGCGTTGAGTCGTCGACCTGAGCTTGATTTAATGTCATTGTTTTTTAAGTCAAAAGATGATTTTTTTATTGCTATAGCGATCGGTGCTGTAGCCATTGTACCCACTATTTTATTTTGTTTACGAAGGCCAAGAGACTCGCATCAAGTAACACAACGCTTGGCGCGTATTTGGCGGTATATGCGTTGGCCGCTGATTGCGTGTGCATTAATTGATTTGTCGTGGTTAAGTATTCAAGCAGCCCATAGCCATTATCGCTTCTCATTGTTTTTAGCTGTGCAAATGGTGATTGTATTATGGGTGTTGTGGTATTTGGCAAAAAGTCGTTACTTAAGTGTTTTCTTTAGTGATTGGCCCGAGCCGACAGAAAAAGCAACTGATAAAAAGTAAGAGGGCTTATGCACAGTATCAATAAAAAAATAGCACAAGTAATTGCTTTAATAGGGCTCGTAATTATAGCGTGTGGCTATTTTTTTTCTTTAGGCGAATTCCTTTGGTTTAAAGCTGGGTTAGTAATGTGGGTTGTGGTGTTTTGTTCGTGTTGTTACCGATTAACGCCGTTGTTTAAAATGCGCAATCCGCTGCGTAATTTTATTCAACGCGATGCGCAGCACTTATTTGTTTTTAGTTTAACAGGGCTGTTTGATAAAAAAAATGGCCCGCATTGGTTAGTCATCAGTAATATTGAGTCGATAGAAATAAGAAACGATGAACTAATAGTGCATAGTAATAATGACAGACAATTAAGCGTGAGCATTCCTGGCAGTCAAGCCCAATTGCATGCCTATGTAAGCCGTATACTTACAGCAACAGAAAAGCACACTATAGTCTTTAGATAACGTTGATCGTGGTATTAGCCACAGGCGTACCAGACTACAAGTAAATGATTGCTAGTTAAATTAATAACGTAATGAGGTTGTTATGTTGAAGTGGAACGATATTGTTAATTTTGCCAACCATGGCAATCCAACACCGGTTCGAAAAGTGGTTAAAACAGATCAGCAATGGCGCGAACTGTTAAACGAAGAGCAATATTATGTGACCCGTAAAAAGGGAACTGAACGACCAAATAGTTCGAGTAGTTGTACCTTGTTAGAGCCAGGTAAGTATGTGTGTGTTTGTTGTGACAACTTACTATTTGATGCAGATGAAAAGTTTGATAGTGGCACCGGCTGGCCTTCATTTACCCAACCGTCAACTGAGGAAGCGATTGGTTATGTCATGGATAATAGTCATGGCATGGAGCGAGTTGAAGTTGTTTGTAATGTGTGTGATGCGCATTTAGGGCATATTTTCCCTGATGGGCCACTTCCTACTGGTTTACGCTACTGTGTAAACGCACTGGCAATGAAAAAGCTCTAGGGTCTGTTGACCTTTCAAGGTTAAATTTGCAGCGGTCTGTTTGGGATTTAGGCAAGGCAGCGCCTATGTGGTGTGGTTACTCCCCATAAATAGGCGATGATAACGTAGCATTAATGCCAAACAGGCTCTAACTAATCTCTAGTTTCATTTCTTTAGCAATCTGAAGTAGTTTATCGAACCGCTCTGATTGCTCTTCTGCTAAGGGGGATTTTTTTAATAGTTTAAAGCACTTTTGGGCCAACAGACTATTGAAAGAGTCACCATGTTTTTTTGACTTATCCACTAAACATTGCAATAAATTAAGCGCAATACTTGGATTGTGTGGCATGACTCTAAATGCTTGGCTGAATGCCTCTAAGGCAACATTTAATTGGCCGCGCTCAAACTGCTTAACAGCATGATTATTGAGCTCTTTCGGCCCCATTTTAATATCACGTCTTTCACTTTGCTGTTGCTGTATATAACGCAAGTAAGTAGCATCGCTTCTACTTGGGTGACGTTCGCAATGATCAATTATTTGGCTAAATAGCGCTTGCGCCTTTTGGTGAAAACCTAATTCATGCAGTGCTTTTGCCTTGTCTAGGGCACCATCTACTGAACGTATTTGAGTATCGCTGTCATCAAGTTGCTCAATGAGCTGTTTCGCTTTTTTATGTTCATCTTTTAAATAATAAAGGCGTGCATTGAGCACATCAATTTGGGTTTGCGCATTACTGGTTGGGAATTGTGTTTTTAACTCATTAATATATTTATTTGTTTGACGAGAGATCCTGTTTATTTGGTCAGTTTGATCTGTGGTCAATGCAAAATCAATCCCAGCACGAGCAGCATTTAAATAAATGTCTGGGCTATCATGCATAGAGTACTTAGCGTAAGTGGCAATATCTTTTTGAGTTAAGTAGCTGGTTTCGTAATCTCTATTAATGAGCGATACGCTGTTAAGTGATTTTTGACGGTCTATATTACGTGGGGCAATATGTGCAGCTTGGCTTAAAAAGTCTTGGGCTAAATCAAATTGGTTTAGTTTTATTTCTAAACGCCCCAATAAGTCTAAGGCTATAAGTCGAGTCTCATTACGTTCAAGCATTGTTTTAAGCATGCGCTGAGCCAAAATATGCTCATTGTTAGCAATTAAGGCTTCTACCAATCCTACTTTTGCCCATGCAAACTTTTGCATATTCAAAACTGACTTAAAAAAATCTTTCGCTTCTTGGTTTTGTTTTAGCGCCAGTAAAATATTGCCTTTTAATCTAAGTAGAATAGGGCTGTATTTATTACTTTTATCGAGTTGGGCATTAATTTGTTTCAATGCTTTAGACTGGTTATCGTCATCAATTAAAGTGTATATAGCTTTTAAGTCGCTTTTACGTTTGAGAATACGCTCTATGCGCACTCTTAACTCTTGTACAGAGAAGGGTTTTACTAAAAAGTCATCGGGTTGAAGTTCTAATACACTGTGAACTAACTCTCCGCTAGTTTCCGCAGATGTAAAAATAAACCCAGTAGAGTGTTTTATTAATGCTTTAGCGCGTAATTCTTCATAAAGCTGGTAGCCATCTTGGCGTTTGCTTAGATTAAAAGAGCAAATTACCAAGTCAAATTCTTCATGTAAGCATTGTTCTTTTGCCGCTAGAGCATGATCTGCAAAACGCATATGTCCAAAGCCAATTTTTTCGAGCGACTGTTTCATGTAGCTTTGAGCAAGTGGCTGCTCTTCTACAATCAGTATTTTTGCTTCATTGAAAATATTTTTAGACATTGGCTTAAGCGTAATTGAATTTAACACAGACTATAATCAACAGTTTAGACGCTTACAAGGTAATTTAAAGATTCGCCTCGAAGATGAGAGCTTATTAAGCAAATTAATTCTAAAGGTTTATATTTTTATCTTAAAAGAGCTAAAAACCCATTTAAAGTAAATGAATAGCACGCGTAATAAAGTAAGTTTAAACAAAATGATTTTGGAGATAATAAAACTCGAAAGATAAATTTTTGGTATGTGATTGGAATACTGATTTTTTGAAACCGAAGAATTACTTGGTAACGAATTTCTAAATGGTAATTAATACTGAACTTGAACTAAAAGAGTGGAGGATAATGAATATTAAAATGGAAGGTGGTACTGGAGGATTTAGATTTTTGTAATATGCACCATTCAAAGAATGGTGGGTCGTACTGGACTTGAACCAGTGACCCTCGCCTTGTAAGGGCGATGCTCTCCCAACTGA